>RFFY01000062.1 GCA_003697065.1 Actinomyces sp.
CCCCGCATGCAGGAGTTCTTCCGCCAGACGGTTCCCAAGGAGCCCGGCGACTCGGACTTCGCCTACCGCCAGGCGGTCAAGGCCCGTGCCCTCGATGCCGTCCGTGGCCTGCTGCCGGCCGCCTCCTTGTCGAACGTGGGCATCTACGGGTCGGGCCAGGGCTACGAGGCCCTCCTGTTGCGGATGCGTTCGCATCCCCTGCCGGAGGCCCGGACCTACGCCGATCTGATGCTGACCGAACTGCGCAAGGTCATCCCCTCGTTCCTGCGGCGCGTCGATCTGCCCGACCGCGGCGAGCGGATCTCGTCGTATCTCGCCGACACCCGCGAGGCGACGGCGGCGGTGGCCGCCCGCCTCTTCGGCGACGAGGGCGCCGAGGGTGTCGGGTCCGGCGACGAGGAGGTCGATCTCGTCGATTTCGATCCCGACGGCGAGATCAAGATGGTCACCGCCATGCTGTACCCCCACGTGGCGCTACCCGAGCGGGAGATCGAGCGGCGGGTGCGGGCCATGTCGGCCGACGAACGCCTCGCCGTGGTGCGGGCCTACGTGGGCCGTCGCGAGAACCGGCGCCAACGCCCCGGCCGCGCCCTCGAACGCACGGCCTACCGCTTCGACGTCGTCGCCGACTACGGCGCCTTCCGCGATCTCCAGCGCCACCGCATGCTGACCATCGAGTGGCAGCCCCTGTCGCCCCGCCACGGCTACACGCGGCCCGCCGTCGTCGACGCCGCCGGGGTCGCCGACACCTTCGACTCGGTCATGGCCCGCTCCGCCGCCCTCCACGACGCCCTGGCCGAGATCGTGCCCCACCAGGCCGCCTACGCCGTCAGCCTCGCCTACCGGATCCGCTTCTCGATGCAGATGAACGCCCGCGAGGCCATGCACGTGCTCGAGTTGCGGACCAGTCCCCAGGGGCACCCCGCCTACCGGCGTATCTGCCAGACGATGCACCGTCTGATCGCCGAGAAGGCCGGGCACGTGGCGGTGGCGGAGATGATGCGCTTCGTCGACCACCGGCCCGATCCCGAGCTCGGTCGCCTCGAGGCGGAGCGGCGCACCGAGCAGAAGAGGCAGGGTCGCCCCGACGGCGGCGCCTGACCGCCCCGACGAGCGCGTCGGCCGCGACGGTGGGTCCCGCCGGGTCTGCGCCACGTGGTCGCCACGCTGGGTGGTCGGACGGGCACGCGGGACGGCGGCATCGCTAGCATCACCGGCGCGGGCGGAGGGGAGGAACCATGCCCGTCCGCGTCCCGCCCGTCGGCGCCCGTGACCCCCGGGGCCCCGGCGGCGCCGTGCGTCCCCTGGCGGTGCTGGCCGCTTTGGCCGCGGCCGCCAGCGCCGCCACCGGCGTCGTCCACGTCGTTCCCGGCGACACCCTCTCGGAGATCGCCGCCCGGGAGGGTGTCACCGTCGCCGAGCTGGTGGCCTGGAACGGCATCGCCGATCCCGACCTGATCTACGCGGGCGACACCCTCCGCCTCGAACCGTCGGCCCCGGGCACCGGCGGGGTCGCCGGGGTCGAGGCCGAGGCGGGGCAGGCGGGGGAGGAGAGCGTGCGGCACCACCTCATCAGCGCCGGCGAGACCCTCTCCACCATCGCCCGTCGCTACGCCGTGTCGATCGCCGAGCTGGTGGCCTGGAACGGCATCGCCGATCCCGACCTGATCTACGCCGGCGACACCCTCGTCATCGGCGGCGAGCCGCTGCCCGCCACCCCCACGTCCACCGCTCCCACCACGACCACGAGCACGACGCTGCCGACCCCGACCACAACCCTGCCGAGCCCGACCACCAGCGCCGGGCCGGACCCGACCCGCGAGGCACCCGCCGCGAGCGTGGAGGTGCCGCCTCCCGGTGCCTCGGGCGTGCTCACCCCCCTCATCGAGCGCTGGTCCGACGCCTACGGTGTGCCCGCCGATCTCCTCGCCGCCATCGCCTGGTACGAGTCACGCTGGCGGCCCGACGCCGTCGGCCCCGGAGGCCACCTCGGCATGGGGCAGCTCTCGCCGGACACGGTGGCCTTCGTCGAACGCAACCTGTTGGGTCTCGACCTCGATCCCCTCGATCCCTCCGACGGCACCCGCCTCGCCGCCCGCTACCTCCGCTTCCTGCTCGATCGGACCCCCGATGAGCGTCACGCCACCGCCGCCTGGGTGCAGGGCCTCGGCTCGGTCCAACGCCGGGGCATCACTCCGGCGGGCGAGGCCTACGTGGAGGCCGTCGAGACGATCCGGCGCTCCCTGACGGCGTCGCGGTGACCACGCGGCGCCAACGGCCCCGGCCCTGGTGCGCCGACGTCGGCGCGCACCGCGACATTCGGCCCGCGCGACGCGCCGCACCCGCTCCGCGTGTGTCTATGATCCGCCGCACGTACGCCGACTCCCGAGGGCAGCCATGGCCGACGACATCGACGACATCGACGACGCGTTGGACGACGCCGACGACATCGAGGATCTCGACGAGATCGAGGAGATCGACGAGATCGACGAGGACCTCGATGTCCTCGACGACGACGCCCTGGTCGCCACCGATGACGAGCTGGTCGACGAGGACGAAGACGACGACGAAGACGACGACGTCCCTGCGCCCAAGCGTGCTGCCGTCGCCGACGACGACGAGGACGACGTCCTCGACCCCGACGACGTCGAGGCCGACCTCGACGAGATCCTCCGGGACCGGATCGCGGCCGGTGACGACGAGGACGACGAGGACGAGGAGGAGGTGACGGTCGCCAAGCCGCCCCCCGTCGGCGAGGTCGCCCCCAAACGGGCCGACGAGTGGACCTGCACCCAGTGCTTCTTCATCGTGTCGTCCACCCAGTTCGGCACGCCGGACGATCCCCGGTGCCCCTACGGCGAGGAGCCCTGCCCCTCCATCGAGCGGGCCTTCGCCCCCTCCGCCCGGCGATGAGCGGCGACGACGAGGCGGGTCGGGGCCTTCTCGACCAGGCCCTCGACGTGTTCGTCTACGCCCCCCTCGGACTCGCCCTGGAGGCCCGGGACCTCCTGCCCCGCCTGGCCGAGCGCGGTCGGGGACAGGTCGCCCTGGCCCGGTTGGCCGGCCGCTTCGCCGCCCACGAGGGACGCCGACACGCCGAGCGTCTCGTCGAGGACCTGGTGGGGTCGGACCGATCCGATCCCGATACCGTCCCCGCCGCCGGCGATGCCGACGCGGGTGATGCCGGTGCCGCCGACGCCGACGCCACCACGACGCCGCCCGTCGAGCTCGCCATCGAGGGGTACGACGAGCTGTCCGCGCCCCAGATCCTGCCCCTTCTCGAGGGGCTCGACACCGACCAGCTCGAGGGGATCCTGGCCCACGAGAGGGCACACCGGGCCCGGGCGACGGTCATCAACCGCATCCACCAACTCCTCGCCTGAGCCCGTGGCCCCCGCCCTGTCGGTCGTCGTCACCACTGCCGGCGTCGACGACCACGGGACCCTGGTCGCCCTCGCCACCGCCGCCGAGGAGGACATCGCCCGTCAGCGGGGAGGTACCCTCCTCGTGGCGTCGGTCGAGGAGGCGTCGACACGCCTGCGTGACCGCCTCGACGCGCCCGACCACGGGGTTCTGCTGGGCCGGATCGAGGGCGAGGCGGTGGGCTACGCCGTGGTCGGCGAACGTCGTCTCCGCGACGGCACCCGGCTCGGTTCGCTCGACGAGCTGTACGTGGCGCCCCCGGCCCGCGGGGTGGGTCTCGGGGCGGCACTGCTCGCCGCGGCGCGCGGCTGGTGTCGTGAGCGGGGCTGCGTCGGTCTCGACGCCGTCGCCCTACCCGGTGACCGCGAGACCAAGAACTTCTTCGAGAGCCATGGTCTGACCGCCCGCCTCATCACGGTGCACACCCGTCTGGCACCACCGGACGAGGCAGCGGCCGACCCCGGACCCGGATCGTGACGGGAACCGGCGGCCGACCCCGTACCCGGCTCGTGACGGGAACCCGCGGCCGGCGCCCGGAGGTGGCGGTCGGTGCCGTCGCCCGTCGCGGCGACGAGCTCCTGTTGGTGCGGCGGGGGCGTCCCCCGGCGGTGGGACGCTGGTCGCTTCCCGGCGGCCGTGTCGAGTGGGGCGAGACCCTGGCCGAGGCGGTCGAGCGTGAGCTGGTCGAGGAGACGGGCCTGCGGGGGCGTTGCGGGGACCTGGTGGGCTGGGTCGAGCGGCTCGGGTCCGACCACCACTTCGTGATCCTGGACTTCAGCGTGAGCGTGGAACCGGGCGGGGACCCGCAGGCCGGTGACGACGCCCTCGAGGTGCGCTGGGTGCCGATCCCCGATCTCGGCCGTCTGGAGCTCGTCGACGGGCTCGCCGACTTCCTCACCGCCCACGGGGTGATCCCGCTGCCCGATGGTGGGGACGCCTGACGCCGCGGCCGGTGGCGGTCACCGGACGTGACCCAACGACGGGATCAGCGACCCGTCCAGACCGGGGGACGCTTCTCGATGAAGGCGCGGGGGCCTTCGGCGAAGTCCTCGGTGGCGGCCAGCCGGGCCATGGCGCGGCCCGCCTCGCGGATGCCCTCGGCGTCGGTCATGGTGGGGGCGGCGAGCAGGAGCCGGCGCGATTCGCGCACGGCGAGGGGGGCGTTGGCCTCGATCCGGGCGGCGAGGGCGAGGGCCCGTTCCACGACCCGGCCGGGTTCGCACACCTCGTTGATCATGCCGTGGTGGTGGGCGGTGGCGGCGTCGATCGTGTCGCCGGTGAGAGCGAGTTCCATGGCGATGGCCGGCGGAAGGACGCGGGGGAGGCGCTGGAGTCCGCCGGCGGCGGCCACGAGGGAGCGCTTCACCTCGGGGATGCCGAAGGCGGCCCGGGTGGAGGCGACCCGCAGGTCGCAGGCCAGGACGATCTCGGTGCCGCCCGCCACCGCCGGGCCGTCGACCGCGGCGATCAGGGGTTTGGTCCGCTCCCGCAGGACGATCCCCCCGAAGCCGCCACGCTCGGTCGACAGGCCGGCCGCCCGCCCGGCCGCCACCTCCTTGAGGTCGGCCCCCGCGCAGAACACCGGGCCCTCGTGCCCGAGGATCCCCAGCCAGAGCGTGTCGTCGGACTCGAGGCGGTCGATGGCCTCCTCGAGAGCGGTGGCCAGTTCGGCGTTGACGGCGTTGCGGGCCTCGGGCCGGTCGAGGCGGATGATGGCGACCCGCCCCTCGACGTCGAAGCGGACGACGCTCACGGGCCCGCCGGCTCCTCGGAGCCGTCTGCCGGCGCCACCACCGCCGGGCTCTCGTCGGCGGGCGGCTCGGCCGGGGTCGGCGCTTCGTCGTGGGCCGGCTCGGCGGGGGTCTCGCTGGCAGGCGGCTCGGCCGGGCCCGCGTCGTGGACAGGCTCGGCGGCCGGTTCGGCCGGGGTCGCCGCTTCGTCGTGGGCCGGTGGTGGAG
>RFFY01000462.1 GCA_003697065.1 Actinomyces sp.
CGACCTCGGTGATGCCGGTGGGCTGGGCGATCACGCCTTCGACGCCGCCGTCGGGGCGGGGGCGCAGGTAGCCGCTCTCGACGTGGAGGGGCTCGCCGGTGGCCGCGTCCTTCGTCCGTTGCGACAGGACGACGAAGGGCTTGGGGGCGGCGGTGAACTCGAGCTCCTCGAGGTAGGCGAAGTCCTCGATGGTCGGATAGCGGCCCCGGCCGCGCCCTCGCCAGCGCCCCACCAGGGGACCCAGGAGCGAGCAGTCGGGGTGCAGGGCGGGCGGCTCGGTCATGGCCCGACGCTAGTGCGGACGCGGGTCCGCCCGCCCCGGAGGGGCGGGCGGACGGGGGATCTCCCGGAGGAAGGACCCGGTCGGGCCGGAACCCGGCTCAGAAGTCCATGTCGGGCATGCCGCCACCGGGGGCCGGCGCCTTCTCCTCGGGCTTGTCGGCGACGACGGCCTCGGTGGTGAGGAACAGGGCCGCGATCGAACCGGCGTTCTGGAGGGCCGAGCGGGTGACCTTGGCCGCGTCGATGATGCCGGCCGCCACGAGGTCCTCGTACTCGCCGGTGGCGGCGTTGAGCCCGTGGGAGCCCTCGAGGCCCTTGACCTTCTCGACGACGACGCCGCCCTCGAGGCCGGCGTTGACGGCGATCTGGGTGAGGGGCGCCTCGAGCGCCTTGGCCACGATGCGCATACCCGTCGCCACGTCGGGCTCGTCGGCCGACTCGACGGCGGCCGTCACGGCCGGCCGGGCCCGCAGCAGGGTCGTCCCGCCGCCGGCGACCACGCCCTCCTCGATGGCGGCCTTGGTGGTGGACACGGCGTCCTCGATGCGGTGCTTCTTCTCCTTCAGCTCGACCTCGGTGGCCGCGCCGACCTTGAGCACCGCCACGCCACCGGAGAGCTTGGCCAGACGCTCCTGGAGCTTCTCGCGGTCGTAGTCGGAGTCGGTGTTTTCGATCTCGGCCTTGATCTGGTTGATGCGGCCCTGGATGTCGGCGGCGTCACCGGAGCCCTCGACGATGGTGGTCTCGTCCTTGGTCACCACGACCTTGCGGGCCTGACCGAGCATGTCGAGGGTGACGTTCTCGAGCTTGAGCCCGACCTCCTCGGAGATCACCTGGCCGCCGGTGAGGATGGCCATGTCCTGCAGCATGGCCTTGCGGCGGTCACCGAAGCCGGGGGCCTTGACGGCGACCGAGTTGAAGGTGCCGCGGATCTTGTTCACCACCAGGGTGGCCAGGGCCTCGCCCTCGACGTCCTCGGCGATGATCAGCAGGGGCTTGCCCGACTGCATGACCTTCTCGAGCACGGGGACGAGGTCGCGGACATTGGAGACCTTCGAGCCGACGAGCAGCACGTAGGGGTTGTCGAGGACGGCCTCCATGCGCTCGGGGTCGGTGACGAAGTAGGGCGAGATGTAGCCCTTGTCGAAGCGCATGCCCTCGACGAACTCGAGCTCGAGGCCGAAGGTCTGGCCCTCCTCGACGGTGATGACGCCGTCCTTGCCGACCTTGTCGATGGCGTCGGAGATGGTGGCGCCGATCTCGGCGTCGGCGGCGGAGATGGCCGCCACGTTGGCGATCTGGGCCTTGTCCGACGAGACGTCGATGGCGTTGGCGCGGATCGACTCGACGGCGGCGTCGACGGCGGCCTCGATGCCCCGCTTGAGCGACATGGGGTTGGCACCGGCAGCCACGTTGCGCAGGCCCTCACGCACCATCGCCCAGGCGAGCACGGTGGCGGTGGTGGTGCCGTCACCGGCGACGTCGTCGGTCTTCTTGGCGACCTCCTTCACCAGCTCGGCGCCGATCTTCTCGTAGGGATCCTCGAGCTCGATCTCCTTGGCGATCGACACGCCGTCGTTGGTGATGGTGGGGGCGCCCCACTTCTTCTCGAGCACGACGTTGCGGCCCTTGGGGCCGAGGGTGACGCGTACGGCGTCGGCCAACTGGTTCATGCCCCGCTCGAGGGCCCGGCGAGCCTGCTCGTCGAACTGGATGATCTTGGGCATCGGTGTCCTCCGTCTCGCGACCCGAGGGTCCCGGGTTCGTTAGCACTCTCGGTCTGCGAGTGCCAATGAAACCAGCTCGACGCCCGAATCACAACACCCCGCGGTCGCCGGCCGCCGGGACGGCGCGGGTCAACCCCCGGCCACCGCCGGCACGATCGACACGGTCGCTCCGTCGGGAACCGGGGTGGCCAGCCCCTCGAGGAAGCGGACGTCCTCGTCGTCGACGAACACGTTGACGAAGCGACGCAGGGAACCCTCGGTATCGAGGATCCGCTCGGCGAAACCGGGATGGGCGCTCTCGAGAGCCTCGAGCACCTCGGCGATCGTCGAACCCTCCACGGGGACCTCGCCCGCTCCCCCGGTCAGGACCCGCAGGGTGGTGGGGACACGCACCGTCACGCTCATGGCCCGGAGGCTAGCGGGACCCGTCCGTCGCGCCCCCGGCGCCGACGCGGCCCGCCGGTGTTGCGGTCCGGTCCCGGGGCCGGTTCGATGGGGACGTGATCCCCGTCGCCGACGCCGCCGCCTTCGACGCCGACGAGCTGGCCCGTCGCCGCGGCGGCACCCGCGTCTCGGTGTGCATCCCCGCCCGCGACGAGGCCGCCACCGTCGGGGCGATCGTCGCCGAGATCGACACCGAACTGCGCCGCCGGATCCACCTCGTCGACGAGATCCTCGTGTGCGACGACCACTCCGGCGACGCCACCGCCGCCGTCGCCCGGGCCGCCGGCGCCCGGGTCATCCGGGCCGCCGAGACCGTTCCCTCCCACCCCACCGGGCCCGGCAAGGGACAGGCCATGTGGCGCCTCCTCGCCGCCAGCACCGGCGACCTCGTGGTGTGGTGCGACGCCGACCTCGTCGACTTCTCGGCGTCGATGGTGACGGGTCTGCTGGGACCTCTGCTCACCGATCCCACCGTCGCCTTCGTCAAGGGCACCTACGCCCGGCCCCTCGTCGACGGGGTCGGTGGGGGCCGGGTCACCGAGCTCGTCGCCCGACCCCTGCTGTCGTTGCTCGAACCCGAACTGGCCACCCTGGGCCAGCCCCTCGGCGGCGAGTACGCCGGTCGCCGTTCCCTGCTCGAGACCCTGCCCTTCCCGGTCGGGTACGGGGTCGAGATGGGCCTGCTCCTCGAGATCGCCCGCCGCCACGGCACCGGGGTGATCGCCCAGGTCGATCTGGGGATCCGCCACCACCGCAACCGACCCCTCGACGAGCTCGGGCCCCAGGCCCTCGAGATCCTCCACCTCGCCCTGCGCCACCGCGTCCCCGGCGTCGTGGCGCCCGACGCCGCCCTGGTCGGACCCGACGGTGTCCGGGGTGTGACCACCAGTGAACTGCCCCCCGTGCAGACCCTCACCGGCGGTGCCGTCCGCGCCTCGTGACCGACCTCCGGTGACCGACCCCGGCGACCCCCGGTGACCGACCCCCACCGCCGGCTCCCGGCGACCGGCTGGGGTCCTGTACCGGGTCGGTGACGGATGACCGACGATCCGCGATCGGGTGTTCAGGTCGACGTGCCGGGCGCCGATGACACAGCAGGTCGCCCCCGCCCCGAGGTCCCGATGCCTGCCACATCCGCCCCGACCGTCGATCGCCTGGCCGAGCTCGTCGCCCACCTGAGCGGCGTCCCGGGCGAGGCCGCACGTGATGCCGTCGCCGCGGCCCTGGCCGGATCGGCGCCGATCGCCCACGATCCCCTCCTCGAGGTGGCCGAGGCCCTGGTGACCGTGCGTCGCCACCTGCGCAGTCGGCGCGACGACCCGGTCGAGTCGGCGATGTAGCGTGGGGCATGCTCCCCGAGCGTGACCGGGGCCGCGAGCCGGCCCGCCAGCGATCCTCCCCCGGCGCCCGTCAGCGGGCCGCCAGCCCCGCCCCCCGTCTCTCGCTGCCGGCACGGGTCGCCATCGGTGCCCTGGCGGTCCTGGGGGCCGTGGTGGCGGTCCAGTGGATCCTGGCGACCGTGGTGGCCCTGGTGAAGTTCGTCCTCGTCGTGGTCATCGTCGTGGCCGTCGCCGCCTGGGTCCTGCAGCTCAAGAGCCGGCGCTGAGGTCCGCCACCAGCGAGGAGGCGGCCTCGGCCAGGCACCCGGCGGTGGCCGTGCGGGCCCGTTCGGGACCCCAGCGCTCCACCAGCTCGACCACGGTCAGCCCGCGCGGGGCGCCCGGCGCCCGGCGCCAGTCCGGATCGGTTTCCCCCACGACGGCGGCCACCGGCACCCCGGCCCCGGCGGCCAGGGACACCACCCCGCCCACCACCTTGCCGGCGAAGGAGGTGGCATCGAGGCGCCCCTCGCCCGTGAGCACGAGATCGGCCGCCTCGATCTCGGCGTCGACGCCGGTCTCCTCGACGACCACCTCGAAGCCGTCCACGAGACGGGCACCGACGGCCGCCAGCGCCCCCGCCAGACCACCGGCTGCTCCGCCACCGGGGAGATCGGTCACGTCGACCCCGAACTCGTCGCGGTAGTCGCACGCCAGGCGCTCGAGGCGGCGACGCAGCAGGGACACCGCCGCCGCGCTGGCGCCCTTTTGGGGGGCGAAGGTCTCCGCCGCCTCGACGAAACGGGTCCGCACGTCGCAGGCGACGACCAGCTCGACGCCGGCCAGGCGCGCCAGGGGGATGGCCCGCAGGGCCCCCAGTCCCCCGTCGGTGGTGGCCGAACCGCCGACGGCCACGACGATGCGGCGGGCCCCGGCGTCGAGAGCACGGGCGATCAGCTCGCCGGTGCCGGCCGTGGTGGCGGCCAGGGGATCGTTGCCCTCGGCCCCGCCCACCAGAGCCAGTCCCGAGGCGCGGGCCATCTCGATCCAGGCGGTCGAGCCGTCGAGGCGCCAGCCCGCCTCCACCGGCTCGCCCAGGGGCCCGGTCACCACGCTCGTGCGGTTGGGCCCACCGAGCACGTCGAGGGTCCCCTCGCCCCCGTCGGCCAGGGGGCACGCCACGGCCTCCGCCCCCGCCGCGCGGGCACCGCGGGCCAAGGCGGCGGCCGCCTCGGCGGCCGACACGGTGCCCCGGAACTTGTCGGGGGCGCACACCACACGCATGCCCCATCATCGTCCATCCCGGCACCGGCGGGGCACACGCACGCCCGGCCGGCGCCGGCCGGCGTTCTAGGGTGCGAGCATGCACAGCCCGGTGATCCTCGCCTCCAACCGCGGACCCCTGTCCTTCCGGGAGGTCGACGGCGAGCTGGTCGCCCGCCGGGGCGCCGGCGGGCTCGTCTCGGGCCTCGCCCCCCTGGTGGCCGGGACGGACACCGTGTGGTTCGCCGCCGCCCTCTCCGAGGCCGACCGCCGGGCCGCCCGCGAGGGTCGCGACACGGGTGCCGGCCTGCGCGTGCGCCTCCTCGAGATCGACCCGACCGTGCAGCGCCTGGCCTACGACACCGTGTGCAACGCCACCTTGTGGTTCCTGCACCACGGCCTGCACGACCGCGCCCGACGCCCCGTCTTCGATCGCCACTGGCGTCGGGCCTGGGCCGCCTACCGGCGCTTCAACGAGGTCTTCGCCGACGCCATCGCCGGCGCCGCCCCCCGCGGCGCCACCGTCCTCGTCCAGGACTACCACCTGGCCCTGCTCGGTGGCCTGCTCGCCGACGAACGGCCCGACCTGACCTGTGTCCACTTCTCCCACACCCCCTTCATGACCGCCGATGCCGTGCGCCTGCTCCCCGACGGCGATGCCCACGAGCTCCTCTCGGGCCTGGGCCGCCACGCCGCCTGCGGCTTCCACTCCCCCCGCTGGGAGGCCGACTTCCTCGCCTGCTGCGACGCCGTGCTCGGCCACCGGCCCGCCACCTTCGTCGCCCCCCTCGCCCCCGATCCCGACGATCTGGCCGCCGTCGCCGAGGGCGACGCCTGTGCCGCCGCTCTCGCCGACATCGACGCCGATCTGGGCGGGCGGGCACTCGTCGTGCGGGTCGACCGCATCGAGTTGTCGAAGAACGTCCTGCGGGGCTTCCGAGCCGTCGACGCCGTGTGCGAGGACCGACCCGATCTGCGGGGACGGTTCGTGTTCTGGTCGATCGGCTACCCCAGCCGGGAGGGACTGCCCGAGTACCTGGCCTACCGCCAGGAGGTCGAGGCGCTCGCCGCTGCCGTCAACCGGCGCTGGGGTGACGGGGAATGGACACCCATCCGTCTCGACCTCGGCGACGACTTCCCCCGTTCGGTGGCCGCCCTGCGCCGCTACGACGTCCTCGTCGTCAACCCCATCCGCGACGGGCTGAACCTCGTCGCCCTCGAGGGCCCCCTGGTCAACGACAACGACGGTCTGGTCGTGTGCAGCCGTGAGGCCGGTGTGTGGGATCTCCTCGAGGGCGCGGCGATCGGGGTCAATCCCTACGACGTCGCCGCCCAGGCCGAGGCCATCGCCGCCGCCCTCGATGCCCCGCCGGC
>RFFY01000463.1 GCA_003697065.1 Actinomyces sp.
GGAGTGGCGGCGACCACCTTCGCCAACGTCTCCCTGCCCGACCGCATCGTCGGGTTCACCCGCGAGCAGGTCTACCTGATCCTCGGCTTCGCTGCCTTCCTCATCACCTTCGGCCGGGTCTTCGCCGGCGACACCGGCATCGGCCTGTGGCTCGGCGTCCTCGGCTCGGCCGCCATCGTGGTGGGGGCGTTCATGGAGCAGAACGAGGGCGCCGGGACGTCCTCGCCCCCCACCCAGTTCTGAACCGGTCCGGCGCGAGCCGGTCGGGCGCCACCGCTCGCGTGTGACGCCCCCGACGGGACGGACGAGCTCGTCTCACGGGCGGTCCGTCCCGTCGTTCGCGTCCGAGGGCGCGCCGGCGGGGGCGGCAAGTCCCGCCAGCACGTCGACGCACGGGGTCACGAGAGCGGGCGCCTCCACCACCTCGGGCTGCAGGTCCCGGTAGCCCGATCCCGGATCGTCGCTCCCCAACCAGCGCGCCACGCCGGCGGCGACGGCATCGGCGATGCGGGCGCGTGCCTCGCCGGTGGCGAGACGCCGGGCCTCGTCGGCGTCGCCCCACGCCGCCACCTCGACGACGACGGCCGGACCGTCGGCGAGGGCGAGGGGGCGTCGGAGATCCTCGGCCCGCTGGTTCAGACGATGGACGACCCCCGCCTCGTCGTCGTGCCACCAGGGCCCGCCCAGGGCCGCCAGGGCGGCGGCGAGTTCCTCGTGGACGAGCCCGCCGAGGCGGCGTGAGGCGGCGTCTCCGGTCCGGTACCACACCTCCACCCCCGGGTCCGGTCCGCGGACGGCGTCCGGCGCCCCGGGGTCGGCGGTGTGGTGACCGATCACGACCAGGGGGGCGTCGAGGGCGGCGGCGACCGCCACCCGGGCCTCGACGGCAAGGTCGACGTCGGCCGTCCGGGTCGGTACCGCCTCGACCCCCCGGGCGGCCAGAGCGTCGACGAGGAGGCGGGCGAGCTCGAGGTTCTGGTCGGCCTCGCCGATCCCGTCCGGACCCACCACCCCCGGGTCCGCACCACCGTGAGCGGGATCGACCACGAGGTGGGCCGCATCGACGCTGACGGCGCCGGCGGTGGCGGTGGCGTCGAGCCGCACCCGGTTCCCGCAGGGCCCGCGGACCTCGACGCTCCCGTCGTCGAGGGCGGCCAGGACCGGCACCGTCACCCCGGCGGGGAGCAGGAGCACCCGCGCCCGCCCGTCGTGGTCGAGGGGGGCGACCACCGGTGCGGAATCCTCGTCGAGTCCACCGTCGGGGGACACCACGGTGGATCCGGGGTCCACTGGGGCCTCGGCCTCCCCGCCGGGGACCGTCGACGGGAACAGGGTCGGCACCGGTTCGTCGAGGCTCACCTCGTCGACACCGGTCCCGCAGGCGGCAGCGATCGCGGCCAGAGCGAACGCCAGGGCCGGCCCGGCCCGGCGGCCCCGACGCCGGCCCCGCCCGTCGGCGCCGGTCACAGGGGCGGGTCCTCGCATCGGTCGACACCCCCGGCGCCCGACGGTCCGTACCCCCGGAAGATCGGATCGTCGGTGAAGCCCGACCCCGCAGCGGTGGGATCGGTGATCCAGGTGTCGACGGCGTCGGCCAGGGTGGCGGCCACCAGCTCCTGGGTCTCGGGGCGGCCGAAGAGGGCCTCCTCGCCGGGATTCGTGAGGTAGCCGACCTCGACGAGGATCGAGGTCACCCCCGCCGGCCGGCGCAGCACCCCGTAGTAGTCGCGTCCCTCCCGGTCGGGTCGAGCCATGGCCCCGGCATCGCTCATCCCCACCCAGCGGACCCCGTCGAGCCCGCCCAACGCCTCGGTCAGGCCCTCCTGGACGAGGCCGGCGAGGCGCCGGGAGCCGGGATCGTCGAGCTGGTGGTAGGTCTCGGTGCCGGGCCCGGCGTGGGGGGCGTCGATGCCGGCGTTGAAGTGGATCGAGATGTTGGCCGCCGGACGCAGGGCGAGGGCGATCTCGGCCCGGGTCACGATGGGCAGGCGGACGTCACCGGGCCGGGTGACGACGGCCTCGTAGCCGCGAACCCGGAGCCGGTCGACGAGGCGACGGGCCACGGCGAGGTTCAGGTCGGACTCGCGGGTGCCACCGGGTCCGACGGCTCCGGGTTCGCGATCACCCCCGTGACCGGGGTCGACGACGACGTCGACGTGGGAGAGGTAGGTGCCGCGCTCGACCACCGCCTGGCGCCCGCAGGGTGTCCACACCGACCAAGCGTCGCCGGCGGTGCCGAGCACCGGCAGCAACCAGCCGTCGGGGTGCACGACGACACCCCGGGTCTGGCCGTTGACCGGGACCCCCTCGTCGTCGACGACGAGGGGTCCGGCCTCCGCCAGGGCCGGCACACTCGTGGTCGTCGGCGAGGTGGTGGTGCTCGACGGGGTGCTCGTCGTCGTTGTCGAGGTGGTCGTGGTCGTCGGCGTGGTCGACGGGGTGCTGGTCGCCGTGTCCACCGCCCCGGCGGTGGTGGCGCCGGGTGCCGCCTCCCCGGCCGGTCCGGTCACCTCGGTCACGCCGGCACCCGTCGCGCACGACGCGGCGGCGACGGCGAGGACAGGGAGGACGGCCCACTTCACGGGCCACAGGTTGGCACCACCGACCCGGACGACGGTGGCAGGCCGGCGGAGACCCTCAGAGCCCGGCGACGATCTCCACCATCAGCTCGCCGGCTTCGGTCGGGTTGCGCCCCACCCGGACCCCGGCCGCCTCGAGGGCCTCCATCTTGGCCTGGGCGGTGCCCTTGCCGCCGGAGACGATGGCGCCGGCGTGGCCCATCTTCTTGCCCGGCGGGGCGGTCACCCCGGCCACGTAGGCCGCCACGGGCTTCGACATGTTCTCGGCGATGAA
>RFFY01000464.1 GCA_003697065.1 Actinomyces sp.
CGGCGCAGGGCGTCGACGCAGGCATCGGGGAGGGCGTCGGCGAGGAGGATGCGCATGCGGAGGGTCTCCCGGGGGCCGGTTGGGCTGGCCTCGGTACGCTAGTGCGGACGGGTCGGTCGATGTGACGGAAATCGCCTCGCCGGGGCCCGAAAATCGCGTGCATCGGGGTCCCGTTTCCTGCACACTGCCGGCATCCGGACGCGATCCGGTGGTCTGCCCCGATCGGGGCCCGTTGGTGACGAAGGAGTTGCCATGCGGAAGTTCGCTCCCTCCCCCGAAGTCCTGGCCGTCTGGCGTGACGCCGTGGGGACCGGCTACTGGCGCGGTCCCTCCGAGAGCCTGCTGCGCACCGTGACCCGGGCGGGCCGCACCCGCACCCTGCGCTGAACGCGGCCGACACCTCGACCGGCGGTCCCCTGATCGGGACGGACCGCCCGGTCGCGGCCCTGTGGGCCCTGGTCCTCGGCGTCGCCCTCCTCATGGCGGGCAACGGTCTGCAGGGCTCCCTGCTCGGTGTCCGGGCCGAGTCCGAGGGTTTCGGGCTCGCCGTCACGGGCATCGTCATGACCGGCTACTTCGCCGGTTTCCTGGCCGGCAGCCGGGTGGCCACCAGCTTCGTCTCCAGCGTCGGGCACATCCGCGTCTTCGCGGCCCTGGCCTCGCTCGCCTCGGCGACGGTGCTCGCCCACGCCCTGTGGATCGACCCGGTCACGTGGGCGCTCATGCGCTTCGTGAGCGGGTTGTGCATGGCGGGCCTGTACGTGGTGGCAGAGTCCTGGCTCAACGAGATCGCCACCAACGCCTCGCGGGCCCGGGTGCTCGCCGTGTACATGGTGGCCATGATGGGTGGGCTCAGCGTGGGCCAGCTCCTGTTGAACGCCGCCGACCCGGCCGGCTACCGCCTCTTCGCCCTGGCGTCCATCCTGGTGTCGGTCGCCCTGGTGCCCATGGCCCTGTCGGCGGCGGCGAACCCGCCGGTGGTGACCCTGCAACGTCTGTCGATCCGGGAACTGGCCGGGATCGTCCCCACCGGGGTGGTGTCGTCCTTTCTCGTCGGGGCCTCCCACGGGGCGCTCATGGGCATGGGCGCCGTCTACGCCGCCGCCGTCGGGCTGCCGGCCTCGCGTATCAGTGTGTTCCTCGCCGCTCCCATGATCGGCGCCGTCGTGTTCCAGTGGCCCATCGGCTGGTGCGCCGACCACCTTCCCCGTCGCCTCGTCATCGTCGTGGTGGCGGCGACGGCCGCGGCGACGGCCACCGTGCTCGGGGTGTTGTCGGCCGATTCGCCGGCTGCCGTGGTCGCCATGTTCGTCCTCGGGGGCACCACCTTCCCCCTGTACTCGCTGGCCATCGCCTACACCAACGACTGGCTCCCCCCGGCGCGCTACGCCCCCGCCAGCGCCGCTCTGGTACGCACCAACGGGATCGGCGCCGTCATCGGCCCGGTCACGGCGGCCGCCGCCATGCGCCTCGTCGATCCCGGCGCCTTCTTCGCCGTGCTCGTCGTGACCCACGGCCTGATCGTGGTGTACGTCCTGTGGCGGATCCTGTTCCGGGAGGCACCGCCGGAGGACAGCACGGTGCGGGTCCTGCCCTTCCCCGCCCGGGCGTCGGCCGCGGCGGTCGGACTCCTGCGGCGTCGCCGCGGCAATGGTGCGAGACTGAAGCGTGGTGTCCCCGCCTGACCGTCCCCCCGTACCGCGACCGGCGCCTCCCGGCCGCCAGCGCTGCTTCGTCGACGGCCGGTCCGTCGAGTCGACCAGCGGGGAGGTGTTCACCAGCGTCGACCCCTCGACCAACGAGGTGATCTGCGAGGTCGAGGCGGCCGGCCCCGCCGAGGTCGACGCCGCCGTGGCGGCCGCCCGTCGGGCCTTCGCCGACTGGAGTCGCACGCCGCCCGTCGAGCGCCGCCGCATCCTCGACCGGGCGGTGGCGCTACTACGCGAGCGCAACGACGAGCTCGCCGCCCTCGAGACCCTCGACACCGGCAAGCCCGTCGCCGAGACGACCACCGTCGACGTCGTCACCGGCGCCGACGTCCTCGAGTTCTACGCCGGTCTCGCCCCCGCCGTGGCGGGCGAGAGCCTCGACTACCCCGGTGAGGGGTTCGCCCTCGTCCAGCGCCGCCCTCTGGGGGTGTGTGCCGGCATCGGGGCCTGGAACTACCCCCTCCAGATCGCCCTGTGGAAGTCGGCGCCCGCCCTGGCCTGCGGGAACACCATGGTCTTCAAGCCGGCCGAGCTCACCCCCCTCACCGCCGTGTCGCTGGCGGAGATCTACCGCGAGGCGGGCCTGCCCCCGGGGGTGTTCAACGTGGTGCACGGCGACGCCCGGGTGGGGCGCCTCCTCACCCGTCACCCCGGGATCGACAAGGTGTCGTTGACGGGGGAGGTCACCACGGGTCGGGCCGTGATGGCCGACGCCTCGACGACCCTCAAGGCCGTCACCCTCGAGCTGGGCGGCAAGTCGCCCCTGCTCGTGTTCCCCGACGCCGACCTCGAGCGCGCCGCCGAGGCGGCGGTGACCCACAACTTCTTCTCGAGCGGGCAGGTGTGCTCCAACGCCACCCGGGTGTTCGTCCACGCCGAGGTCCACGACGAGGTCTGCGAGCGGATCGCCGAGCGGACCCGCCGCCTCGTCGTCGGCGACCCCTTCGATCCCGCCACCGACATCGGCCCCCTGATCTCCGCCGAGCACCGGGCCCGGGTCGAGGCCCA
>RFFY01000465.1 GCA_003697065.1 Actinomyces sp.
GCGCCCCTCACCGGTGGGCAGCTCACCCTCGTCGGCCCCGAGGCGCCAGGCCTCGAGGATGGTCAGCCAGCCCGTGCACCGGCACAGGTGGGCCTGGAGGGCCCGGGCCGCCCGGTCGGTGTCCCCGGGCGTCGTGCCCGCTCGTCGCAGACCCTCGAAGCGGCAGATGATGCCGGGCGTGCAGAACCCGCACTGGCTGGCGCCGACGGCATCGAAGGCCGCCGCCCAGCGTTCGGCCCGACCCTCCGCCAGCCCGTCGACGGTCGTGACGTGCCGCCCCGCCATGCGCCGTAGGGGCGTCACGCAGGCCACCCGGGGGGAGCCGTCGACGAGCACGGTGCAGCATCCGCACTGGCCCTGGGGGCTGCACCCGTCCTTGGGGGTGCGCACCCCGAGGCGGTCGCGCAGGGCCGCCAGGAGCGAACCCCCGTCGTCGATCACCGAGACGGACTCGCCGTCGAGGATGAACGACACCGTCGCCGCGGGATCGGTCGTCGGGGGCCGCGTCGGGTCGGTCATGGGCCGAAGGCTAGGGTCGGCGTGCGTGAAGCGACTCCATCGCCGCCATCTCCTCGCCGGCGTGGGCGCCGCCGGTCTCCTCACCGCCTGCGGGGGCTCCGGTGACGCCACGGGTGAGGCCGCCACCTCCGCCGCCGAACGCTCGGGGGAGCCCCGCTTCGTCGTGCCGACCTTCCCCGACGGCTTCCGCCAGCCGCCGACTGTGGTGGCCGGCATCGAGCAGCGCCTCACCTTCGTGGTGGCCGACGAGCTCGACATCCTGCGCCGCCAGGCCCCGCCGAGCCTCGCCATGACGGTCAGCCGCGACGACACGGCCCTCGTCGAGACCACCCTCGAGCTGCACGCCGACGGGATCGTGACGCCCTACTACCCCCTGCGGACGACCTTCCCCGAACCCGGCGAGTACCGGGCCCGGGTCGCCGACCTCGACCCCGTACCCTTCGTGGTCGCCGACCGGGCCGACGTCGACCTCGTCCAGGTGGGCGATCCCCTGCGCCCCGTCGACACCCCCACCGTCGACGACGCCCGGGGGGTCGATCCGATCTGCACCCGGGCCACGCCCTGCCCCTTCCACGAGATCACCCTCACCGAGGCCATCGCCGATCCCCGGCCCGTCGTCTTTCTCGTGTCGACGCCGGGGTTCTGCCAGACCGACATCTGCGGTCCGGTGCTCGAACTGCTCATCGACGCCGCCGCCGAGCGTGACGACCTGGCGGTGGTGCACGCCGAGGTGTACGTCGACCCGAACACCGATTTCGCCTCGGGAGGCTTTCCCGAGACGACACCCGCCGTGCAGACCTACGCCCTGCCCTTCGAGCCCCAGCTGGTGGTGGGCGACGCCGCCGGTGTCGTGACCGCCCGCCTCGACACCATGTGGGACCGCGCCGAACTCGCTCAGGCCCTCGCCTCGGTGGCGTGAGGACCCCCGACGGGGACCGCCGACGCGCGCCGGGCCGGGGACCGGGTGCCCGGCGGTATCAGCTGAAGGACTGACCGCAGCCGCAGGTGCGCTGGGCGTTGGGGTTGTCGATCGAGAAGCCCGCCCGCTCCAGGCTGTCGGTGTAGTCGAGGGTGGCGCCCTGCAGCAGGGGTGCCGAGGAGGCGTCGACGACGACCCGGACCTCGCCGACGGTGACGGTCTGGTCCTCGTCGGAGATCTCGGTGTCGAAGAACATCTCGTAGGAGAATCCGGAGCATCCGCCCGGACGGACGGCGACGCGCAGGGCCAGGGACTCGTCGCCCTCGGCCTTCATCAGCTCGGCGACCTTGGCGGCGGCGCTGTCGGTGAGTCGGATCACGTGGGTCCTCCTGTGTCGGCTGCCCCGGGGGGCAGGGTCGGTGTCGAGGCTAGCGGTGGGGGCGGCCGGCCCGCATCGGACGGGAACGGCCCCCTCAGACGGGCACCAGGTCGACCTGGCAGGGTTGGCGGTCGGTGAGGGTGCGGAAGCTCGTCATCCGGCAGCCCCCGAGGGAGTCGCAGAAGCCGGCCACGAGGCCCTCGTGGAGCCCGCAGACCAGATCGGGACTGCCGGCGGCGAGATCGGCGAAGGGGCACCGGGTGAAGGCGACGGTGGTGGCCTCGTCGTCGTCGACGGTGGCGGGGTCGAAACCCAGCCCGGCGGACAAGGCGCACACGGCGGCCACCGGGTCGCCGCCGGCGTGACCACGGGCGAGGTGGCGGCCCTCGTCGCGGCCCGCACCACGGGCGTCGGCGGCGCCGAGGCCGGCGTCGGCGGCGAGGCGCACGAGCATGCGGGCCAGCAGGGGGAGCACGGGGGGCTCGAGCCCCAGCGAGGGGGCGTCGGCGGCCAGGGCGTAGCGGTGCTGGGGGCGCCCGACCCCACCGGAGGCCTCGATGTGCAGCTCCAGCAGGCCGACCTCGCGCATGTGCTCGAGGTGGCTGCGGACCGTGTTGACGTGGAGCCCGAGGGTGGCGGCGATGTCGGCGGTCGACAGGGGCGCCGCCGAGCGGGCCAGCTCGAGGTAGATGGCGTAGCGCGTGTTGTCGCCCAGAGCCCGGAAGATCTCGCGCCGGGCGAGGTCGACGCCGGCGGGATCGGACGGGGTAGGATCGGCCATGTGACGAGTTTACACGGTCCTGGCCGTTAGAATCAGCGCCGATGTCGGCGTCCGACCAGTCCGGTCACCCCGTTCCCGATCCCGAGGCGGTCACCGCCGTCCTCGGCGGCGTCGTCGACCCCGAGCTCGGTCTCGACATCGTCGAGCTGGGCATGGTCCGCCGCGTCGACTGCGAGCCCGACGGCACCGTCGCCGTCACCATCGCCCTCACTACCCCCGGGTGCCCCCTCCGTAGCCAGATCGAACGCGACGCCCGGGCCCGCCTCGAGTCCCTGCCCGGCGTGAGGGAGGTGCGCCTCCGTTGGGAGGTCCTCGACGCCGACGCCAAGGCCGCCGCCATGGACCGGGCCCGCCGCCACGCCGCCGAGAACCCACCCGACACCTCGGTGCCGCCCACGGCCCGGGTCCTCATGATCGCCTCCGGCAAGGGCGGGGTGGGCAAGTCGTCGGTGTCCACCAACCTGGCCGCCGGGCTCGCCGACCGCGGCTTCGCCGTGGGGGTCATGGACGCCGACATCTGGGGCTTTTCGGTGCCGCGCATGCTCGGCGTCGACGGTGAGCTCACCGCCCGGGAGGGTCGCATCGTCCCCGTCACCCGCTCCATCGGCGAGGGGCGGGTCGACGTGGTGTCGATGGGCTACCTGGTCGAGGGTGAGGACACGGCCCTCATGTGGCGCGGCCTCATGTTGAACCGGGCCGTCCAGCACTTCTGCCAGGACGTCCGCTGGGCCGACGACCTCGACTACCTCGTCATCGACATGCCACCGGGTACCGGCGACGTGCAGATGGGGCTCGCCCGCCTCCTGCCGCGCGCCGAGATGATCGTCGTCACCACCCCCGCCCTCGCCGCCCAGAAGGTGGCGGCCCGGGTCGTCGACATGGGCCGGCGCAGCCACCTGCGGATCATCGGCGTGATCGAGAACATGAGCGCCTACGTCGACGACACCGGCCGCCGCCACGAGGTCTTCGGCAGCGGGGGCGGCCGCGCCCTCGCCGAGGAGGTCGGGGTGCCCCTGTTGGCCGAGATACCCCTGTCGCGGGCGGTGGCGGTCGGCGGCGACGAGGGCACGCCGGTCGTGCTCACCGACGACCCCGCCGGCGACGCCGTCCGACGCCTCGTCGCCGATCTCGCCACCATCCACGCTCCCCCGGTCGAGATGACGGGCTGCACCGCCCGCCTCCTCGCCGCCGCCGAGGCCGCCGTCGACGCCGCCGGGCTCTGAGACGCCGGCACCGCGCCCGGCCCGGCTCAACTTCGCGCCCCGGTGCGCCGACAGGACAGCACCGGGAGGTCTCCGCCCGACCAGGGCCCTCCACACCGAACCGGGGACAAGACCGCACGGTGACCGGACGACGCGGGCGGGAGGTGAGCATGAATTCGTGGGATCGACGCCTGGCCGCCAGCCGCAACCGTGAGCTCCTCGACCCCGCCGCCCGCCGCCGGCGTCTCCGTCAGCTCGGCCTGCCCGACGGACTGCACCCCGACGACGAAGCCGCCGTGACCGCCCTGTTGCGCCTCGCCGAGCGGCGCGAGGAGGGTTTCGCCGTCACCGTACTGGGACGGGTGGTCGACGATCCCGCCGCCGCCAACCCCCTGGCGGCGACCAGCGGCACCGACCGTCTGGTGCGCATCGGCATCGTCGGTCACGCCGGGGCCGCCCGGGTGCTCGTCCACGACGACGCCGACGACGCCCGCGACCCCGTGTCGGGCCTTCCGGGTCGACGCTGGGCGATCGCCCGCATCGCCGAGGCCCTCGCCGAGGCCCACGACACCAGCGTCGGCGTGTACCTCGTCGACGTCGACCGCTTCAAGGCCGTCAACGACCGCCTCGGTCACGCCACCGGCGACCGGGTCCTGCGCCGCCTGGCCCGCCTCCTGGGGGACCGGATCCGGTCCCAGGACCACCTCGCCCACCTCGGCGGCGACGACTACGTCGTGGTCAGCCCCGACGTGGAGGGTCCCGCCGAGGCCCTCACCGTGGCCGAGCGCCTCCGCAGCGCCCCCGAGGGGCTCGACCGGGCCGACCCCCTCGCCGCCCTCACCCTGTCGGTGGGCGTGGCTCTCGCCACCCACGCCGAGGCCGCCCCCGACGAGCTGCTGGGGCGGGCCGAGACCGCCGTCCACCAGGCCAAGAGTCTGGGCCGCGACCGCGTCGCCCTGTACGACCGCACCCTCGAGGCGGCCGCCGCCCGCAGCCTCGACGTCGACTCGCGCCTGCGCCGGGCCCTCGAGGACGACGCCATCGAGGTCCGCTACCAACCGATCGTCGAGCTGGCGAGCGGGCGCGTCGCCGCCGTCGAGGCGCTCCTGAGGGTGGCCGGCGACGACGGCCACCCCCTCGACCCACGCGAGACCGTCGCCGCCGCCGAGGACGGCGGACTCATCCGGCGGATCGAGGAGTCGGTGCTCGAGCGGGCAGCCCGCACCATCCGCGCCCTGCCCGACGTCGACGAGCCCGTCGTGTTGTCGATGAACGTGAGCGAGCGCCGTCTGGCCGACAGCCGCTTCCCCCTCGTGCTCGCCCGCCTCCTGCATCTCGCCGACCTCCCCGCCGAACAGGTGCGGCTCGAGATCGGGTCCACCATGATCGAGCACCTGCCCTCCCTGCCCCGCCTCGTGGCCCAGCTCCGGACCCTGGGGGTGGGGCTGGCCCTCGACGGCGTCGAGTCCCTCCCCGACGGCGAGCTCGTCGGAGGCGAGGGGATCGACCAGGTGAAGCTCTCGCGCCGCCTCGTCCAGGGGGTCCACGACGACCGGGTACGGCGCCACCTCGAGCTGCTCGTCGGCGACCTCCACGCCCGTGGCGTCGAGCTCGTCGCCGTCGGCGTCGAGACCGACGAGGATCTCGCCGCCATCCGCGAACTCGGGGTGCGCTACGGCCAGGGTTACCTGTGGGCGCCGCCCGAGACGGGGCGCCGACTCGCCGAACGTCTCGTGGCGAACGCCGCCGCTCCGCTCTGAGTCCGGCTCCGGGAACCGGTCGTCTCAGGAGCCGGGGGGCAGGGCCCCGTCCCACCCGACCGGACCCCCCTCGTCGCCCGGTCCGTCCTCGACGACCTCCACGTCGACCACCTCGACGTCGACCCGACGGGCGTGTCCCGGCCCGTGCCGCTCCCACCGGTCACCGACGCCACCCGTCGACGACACGACGGTGATCCGGTGGCGCCAGCGCCGCACGAGGGCGAGACGCACCAGGGCCCGGGTCGGCGGGAGCAGGAGGGCCAGCCCGACGGCGTCGGTCACGAAACCCGGGGTGAGCATGAGGGCCCCGCCGATCACCACCAGGACCCCGTCGACGAGTTCGCGGCCCGGCATCCGCCCCGCCGCCAGCGCCTCGTTCACCCGGCGCAGGACCCCGAGACCCTGGCTTCGCAACAGGGAGGCCCCCACCACGCTGACGAGCACGAGCAGGGCGAGGGTCGGGAGGATCCCGAATCCCTGGGCCACCTGCACGATGACGTACAGCTCCACGATGGGCACGACGAGGAAGAGCACGGCCAGCAGGGCGAACACGATCCCAGCGTAGGGGTCGCTCCCCCGACCGGCGGGTCGGGTCGGGCGCCCGCCCGTGCCAACTAGCCTCACCGGGGTGAACGAGGGGGAGCGTCCACCCAGCGTCGACCGGCTGGCCCGCTCCCTCGCGTCCAGCGGCCTGCCCCACCCCCTGTGCGTGGAGGTGGCGCGGGAGGCGATCGCCGCCGGCGACGTGGCCGGGGCCCCGGCCCGGGCCCGGCTGCGTCGGCGTCGCCTCCTGACCCCCGTCGTCAACGCCACCGGTGTGCTGTTGCACACCAACCTGGGGCGGGCGCCGGTGGCCTTCACGTGCGACGCGACCTACACCAACCTGGAGTTCGATCTCGACGACGGTGAACGCGGCTCGCGCCAGGACCGGGTCGGCCCCCTCTTCGCCCGCCTCGTGGGCGCCGAGGCCGCCCTGGTCGTCAACAACTGCGCCGGGGCGGTGCTGTTGGCCCTCGCCGCCCTGGCCGAGGGCCGCGACGTGGTGGTGTCGCGCGGTGAGCTGGTCGAGATCGGGGGCGGCTTCCGGGTCCCGGAGGTCATGGAGCGGTCCGGGGCGCGCCTGGTCGAGGTCGGCACGACCAACCGGACGCGGGTGGGCGACGTCCGGCGTGCCGTGACGGACCCCGCCCACGACGTGGCCGTGGTACTCACCGTGCACCGCTCGAACTACCGCATCGTCGGGTTCACCGAGTCGCCCCGGGTCGACGAACTGGCCGCCGTCGGACCGCCGGTCGTCGCCGACATCGGCTCGGGCCTGCTCGACAGCCGCTGCCCCTGGCTGGCGGGGGGACCGCCGGGCTGGCTGGCCGACGAACCCGCCGCCCGCCAGACCCTCGACGCCGGGGCCGCCCTCGTCACCTTCTCGGGCGACAAGCTCCTCGGCGGCCCCCAGGCCGGCATCATCGCCGGCCGGGCCGATCTGGTGGCCCGCTGCGCCCGCCACCCCCTCGCCCGCGCCCTGCGGCCGGGCTCTTTGGTGCTGGGGGCGCTCCAGCAGACGGCGCTGGCGTACCTGAACGGGGACGGCGACGCCATCCCCTTCTGGGTGATGGCGACCCGCACCACGGACGAACTGGCCGCCCGGGCCACGGCGATCCTCGATGCCGTCGCCGCAGGCGGCAGCCGTGTCCCGGGTCTGAGGGTGGGCGAGGTCGCCTCCACCCCCGGCGGCGGCACCCTGCCCGGCGTCGAGATCCCCTCGGTCGGCGTGCTCGTCGACGGCGACGCCCGGGCCCGTCTGCGGGAGCGGGACCGCCCGGTGGTGGCCCGCCTCGTCGACGACGCCACCGTGCTCGACCTGCGGACCGTCGACCCGGCCGACGACGC
>RFFY01000466.1 GCA_003697065.1 Actinomyces sp.
ATGGATAATCAGCTTCGTTCCTTTGTGCGTGATGGCATTCCCGGCACTCAAATGGTTGGACACAAGGATCATCTGACAGATCAGGAAATTGATGCAGTTCTCAGCTTCATCAAAACGTGGTGGACTCCAGAACAACAACGAATGCAGCTTACAGGTCAACATCCAATGGGGTAGCCAGATGATTGACCATAAAGCGACTGCGAAAACTCGCGCTCGTTACCAGCGCATTGCGTCACTTTATGATGCCATGGAAATTTTTGCTGAGCGGCGCTACAGTGATTGGCGGCCGCGTCTATGGTCATTGGTGCAGGGGCCGGATGTGCTGGAAGTGGGTGTTGGGACGGGTAAGAATATGCCGTATTACCCGGCTGGCATGCGGATAACGGCCGTTGACCTCACCCCCGCCATGTTAGCCCGCGCTAAAAAACGGGCTGCCCGACTCAATCTCGATGTCAATTTGCAGCTTGGCGACGCTCAGGCCCTCGATTTCTCCGATGCCAGCTTTGACGATGTGGTGGCCACCTTTGTCTTTTGTTCTGTACCTGACCCGGTGCTGGGGCTGCGGGAATTGGCGCGGGTGGTGAAACCAAACGGCCGTCTCCTGCTGCTGGAGCATGTGCGTTCGGAACGGCCGTTACTGGGAACACTAATGGATGCCCTCAATCCCGTTGCTGTACGAATGATGGGGGCTAACATTAACAGGCGCACCGTAGACAATGTACGTCACAGCGGCTGGATTGTGGAACAGGTAGAAAATGTGGGTGCGGGTGATATTTTCAAATTGATTGTGGCCATTCGTTAACTGGGCATACATGAATGGCAAAAGCGGCAAGCGCAGACAGAATTGCGCTTGCCGCTTTTTATTTTGAAGGTTAAGCGATTGCAGCATCAAGGCATGCCACCACCAGACATACCGCCGCCATTACCACCACCGGACATGCTGGTGCTGGTGGGCATGGGGGTCATCATGCCGCCGCCACCGCCACCGGGCATGCCGCCACCGCCGCCACCGGGCATGTTGGTGCTGGTGGGCATGGGGGTCATCATGCCGCCACCGCCGCCGGGCATGTCTGTTGGCATGGATGTGGGCATAGGGGTATGCTGAGGCATATCTGTTGCCATTGGCGTATGGGTTGCCATGGGCATGTCGGTTGGGTTAGGCATGTCTGTTGGCATGGGGGTTGCCGAGGGCATAGGCATATCTGTAGGCATGGGCATGTCCGTGGGTATGGGGCCGGGATATGGCTCGTTTGCCGGGGCGGCGGGCTGTGTCTGCACGCGAAGGTGCAGGGCGGTTAGTGTGCCGTCGTTCATGGTTTGGGCACGAACGGCCGTTAACCGTCCCGCCGCCAATTCTCCTTCAATTTGGGTCTGGGCGGTGATGCGCAAGGTGAAGCCATTGAC
>RFFY01000467.1 GCA_003697065.1 Actinomyces sp.
CACCGAAAGCGGGGTCTCCCACCGCTTCACCGTGACCGTCACCAACAACGGCGACGGTCCCGCCCACGACATCGTCGTCGTCGACACCCTGCCCGCCACCGGGGAGGGTGATCCCACCAACGTGACGGGCGGGGGCGTCTACGCCGCCGGGCCGCCCCGCACCCTCACCTGGACCGTCACCGGGCCCCTGGCCCCCGGCGCGTCGGTCTCGTTCACCTACGACACCGTCGTCGGTCCCTCCTCGGTGCTCACCGACGGATCGACCCTCGTCGACACCGCCGACGTGACCTCCTACTGGGGCCTGTCCGCCCTCGAGCGCACGGCTCCGGGGGGCGGCCTCATCAACCCCGACGTCCCCACCTACGGCACGAGTCGCAACCCGGTGACCGCCGACACCGTGACCCTCACCGTCACCATGCCGGACCTCGTCGTCGTCAAGACGCCCGCCCCCGCCAACGACGCCACCGACGCCCGGGCCGGCCAGCCCTTCCGCTGGCGCCTCGTGGTGCACAACGACGGCACCGGACCGGCCCACGGGGTCGACGTCGACGACGTCCTGCCACCCGACTGGCTCTACGTGGCCGGCTCCGCCACCCTCGACACCGGCACGGGCCCAGCCACCCTCGCCGACCCCTCCGGCGCACCCGCCGGTCCCCTCGTGTGGACCGACGTCCTCGCCGACCTGGCGGCGGGCGCCTCGGCGACCATCGAGTACGACACCGTCCCCCAGAGCTCCCTGCTGGCCGTCGCCACCACCGGAAGCCACGACCACGTCAACGACGCCGGCGTCGCCGGGTCCGACGCCTCCGGCGCCACCGGCAACGCCGCCGGTACCTACGGTGACGACGACGGCGCGCCCAACGGCACCCACGGCGCCGACGACGCCTCGGCCCGTATCCGCCGCATCGACCTGTCGGTCACCAAGAGCATCGTCGAGTCCGCCCCCTACTTCTTCGGCGACTTCGTCACCTACCGCATCGACGTGGCCAACGCCGGACCCGACGACGCCACCGGTGTCGCCGTGACCGACGTCCTCGACCCCGGCCTGGTGTTCCAGTCGTCGAACCCCTCGGTCGGTACCTACAGCGACGCGACGGGCATCTGGACGGTCGGGTCCCTGGCCTCGGGCGCCTCGGCCCGCCTCGACATCGTCGCCCGGATCAACACGACCGGGGTCGTCGACAACGTCGCCCAGGTCTCCGCCGCCGACCAGTGGGACGTCGACTCGACGCCCGAGACGACCGACCCGGGCGTGACCCTCGAAGACGACGAGGCCCGGGTCTCCTTCAGCCCCCTGTCGGTGGGGCTGGGGAACCGGATCTGGTACGACCTGGACGCCGACGGCGTGCAGGACCCGGGTGAACCGGGGATCCCGGGCGTCGACGTCACCGCCTCGTGGACCGACTTCAACGGGCGGGGATCACCCAGCATCACCGTCACCACCAACGCCGACGGTGAGTACGTGTTCTCGGGCCTGCCCAACGACACGGCCCTCACGGTGACCGTCGACCCGACGACCCTGCCCGGCGGGCTCACCCCGACCTTCGCCCTGAAGGACAACCCCGACATCACCGCCTCCCAGGCCGCCAACGCCGCCCCCACCCCCGACGGGACCGTCACGGGGATCATCCTCCCCGGCTCGACCACCGGCTACCTCGACGTCGACTTCGGCTACACGGGCACCAACGCCCTCGGCGATCTCGTGTGGTTCGACGCCGACGCCTCCGGTACCGCCACGGCCACCGGCGACGACCAGGGGATCCCCGGCGTCGACGTCGTGGTCGACTGGGCCGGCTGGGACGGTGTGCTCGGTGACGATCCCGCCACCGCCGGCGTGGACGAATCCGCCGACGACCTCGTGTTCACCTCCACCACCGATGCCGCCGGCATCTGGGGCGTGGGCTCGCTGGCCGACGGTCTGTACCGGGCCCGGGTGGACACCACCGGCCTCCCCTCCGGCGTCGACCGTCCCACCTGGGATCTCGACTTCGGTGTCTCCGGGGATCCCGCCGACCTCGACCACACGACGAGCGTGACCCTCACCGGCGCCGACCGCCTCGATCTCGACTTCTCCTACACCGGCGTCGGCTCCGTCGGCGACACCGTCTGGCTCGACCTCGACGCCGACGGGGTGCTCGACGCCGACGAGGTGGGTCTGATCGGCGTCGGCGTCAGCGTCACCTACACCGGCCCCGGGGGTGCCACCGTCACCCGCGCCGCCACCACCGATGCCGACGGACGCTGGAGTGTCGGGGATCTGCCCCTCGACGTCGAACTCACCGTCGCCGTCGACCCCGCCACCCTGCCCGCCAACGTCGAGGCCACCCACGACCTCGACGACCCGGCCGGCGTCACGCCCGGGGCGGGCACGACCCACACCGCCCGGGTGACCCTCACGGCCACGACACCCGACCGCACCGATGTCGACTTCGGCTACCGCGGACGGGGCGCCGTGGGCGACCTCACCTGGCTCGACCTGAACGCCAGCGGGGGCCCGGCTCCCGACGGTGACGACGTCGGCCTCGCCGGGGTCGACCTCACCGTCACCTGGACCGACCCGACCGCCGGCACGACCTGGTCGACCACGGTCACCAGCGCCGCCGACGGCACCTGGCGCGTCGACCATCTGCCCGACGGCGACGTCACCGTCACCGTCGACCCGGCGAGCCTCCCGACCGGGGTGACCCCCACCCACGATCCCGACGGTGGTGCCGACGGGAGCGCCGCGGTGACCCTCCACGACGACCCCGCCACCGCCGCCAACGAGGGCATCGATCTCGACCAGGACTTCGCCTGGACCGGCACCGGCAGCGTCGGCGACCTCGTGTGGACCGACCTCGACGACGACGGGACGGTCGACACCGGCGAGGATCCGATCGCCGGGGTCGACGTGACCGTCACCTGGAGCGACCCGGTCTCGGGTACGAGCGCCTCCACCACCGTCACCACCGCCGCCGACGGCACCTGGAGCGTGGGCGGCCTGCCCGCCGGTCACCTCGTGGTGACGGTGGACCCGGCCACCCTCGATCCCGGCCTCGCCCCCACCTTCGACCTCGACGGCGGCGACGACCGTCGCGCCGAGCTCGACCTGGGCGCCGGCGAGACCCGCACCGACGTCGACTTCGGCGAACGCCCCGAGGCCGACCTGGCCGTGACCAAGACCCACACGGGTGACTTCGCCGTGGGCGCCGAGGGTCGCTTCACCGTCACCGTCACCAACCACGGTCCCGCCGACGCCACCGGCGTCACCCTCACCGACACCCTGCCGTCGGGGCTGCGCTTCCTCCGCTCCGAGGGGACGGGTCTGGCCTGCACGGGCTCGGCCGGCGTGGTGACCTGCACCACCTTCGGGGGGGACCTGCCCGCGGGGACCAGCGCCACCGTGACCCTCGTCGTCGACGTCGGGCCGGCGGCGGCGCCCGGCGTGACGAACACGGTGCGGGTGTCGGCCACCGGGCCGGCCGATCCCGACCCGGGCAACGACGAGGCCGACGACGACGTGACCGTGCCCCTGTCGGTCCTCGACGTGGACAAGGTCCTCGACGGGGAGCTCCGCTCGGGGCGCGACGCCCACTGGGTGATCACCGTGACCAACCACGGCCCCTCGCCCACCACCGGGCCCGTGACCGTCACCGACGACCTGCCCGCGGGCCTCACCTGGGGCGGCGCCGTCAGCGACGACCTGTCCTGCTCGGCCGTCGGGGTCACCGGCGCCATCGTGACCTGCACGACGGCGGCGTCCCTGGCCGTCGGTGAGTCGGTGTCGGTGCGGATCACCACCGGCGTCACCGCCGACGCCGGCGACCGGGTCATCAACACCGCCGAGGTGCTGGGCGGCACGGTCGTGAACGGCTCGCCGCTTCCCTCCGCGGTCCTGGGGGACATCGTCACCCGGCTCGCCGACCCGGCCGACACCCTGGCGGCCGAGCTCGGGATCGAGCCCCAGGTGGCCACCGAGGTCGCCCAGAGCGTGGCCGTGGCCCAGGAGGCTCTGGCCTTCACCGGCGCCTCGAGCCTGCGCCTCGTGTGGCTCGGCACCCTGCTGGTGCTGCTGGGGGCGGCGGCCTGGGCCCTGGGGTGGCGGCGACGCCTCCTCGCCACCCGGCCCGTGACCGTGCGACGCCGGGGTCAGCGCTCCCAGTAGGGGTTGGTCCCCGCCAGGGCGGCCCTCAGGATCCGGGCGTTCGAGACCAGATCCTGGGGGTCGTCGGGCGGGGCCATGTCGCCGGAGGCGACGGCCCGACGGCTCGTGCGCAGGGAGATGATGGCGAAGCGCAGGTGGTCGAAGACGTAGTACCACTCGAGATGGCGCAGGCGTCGACCGGCCGTGGCCTCGTAGCGGGCGACGAAGTCCTCGACCCGCAGGAAGTCGGGCATGGGGTCGTCCATGCCCATCACCGCCGCGATGTCGCAGAAGAAGTGATGGAGCATGAGCTGCCACGCCACGTCGGCCTCGGGCGCGCCGAGGCAGGCCATCTCCCAGTCGACGACCGCCACCGGAGACAGGTCCCCGTCGACGTCGAAGAGGATGTTGCCGATGCGGGCGTCACCCCAGTTGACCCCGATCGGGTCGTCAGCGGGCCGCCGGGCCTCGAGCCACTCGAGGGCCTCCTCGATGAGGGGGAAGTCGACCCCGTCGCGGGCCCAGTCGTAGTACCAGCGCTGGTGGGCGAGATGCTGGGTGAGGGGGGTGTCGCCGAACTCGGGGCGCGCCAGCACCCCGGCGATCCGCTCGTCGACCTCGATGGCGTGGATGGCGGCCATGATGTCGGCCGTGTGGTCCTGGATCCGGCGCCGCTGGGCGGGGGTGGCCTCGGTCACCCACGAGCCGAACACGTAGGGCGGGTAGTCGGGAGC
>RFFY01000468.1 GCA_003697065.1 Actinomyces sp.
AGCATCGATGGCCGCGGCCAGACGCACCTCGGCTGCGGCCACCGCCGCCTTCACCTTCGCCACAGCCTCCATGGCCGCCACCAACTCGCGGCGACCCCAGCCCGTACCCGGCACCCCCGCCACCGCCGTGGCCGCGGCCGCCAGACGCGCCACTACAACATCCACCCCCGTTGCCTCGCCCGTCTCCGCCTCGCTCCGGGTGGGCGCCTCGAGAACTGTACCGAACATGTGTACGACACTACGCCGGGGGTATGACAACGAGGTCTGCTCCCACCACCCGACCCCGCCTTCTCGGACAGATCGGTGGTCGGCGGGTTGTGCATCGTCCAATTATCGTTTATCGTCGATTCCCGATGACAGGCCACGCGACACCACCCACCACCACGAGACCGCCCAGCCGGACCTTCGTGCGCCACGCCGTCCCCCTGCTGGCCGGAGGCGCCCTGTGGTGGTTCCTCTACACCGTCAATCGCCCCTTCTGGGACACCGTGGTGTTCGACACCGCGGGTCTGGACCCGAGTTCGCGCCGAGGTGAGGCTGTTCACTTCTTCTTCTACGACGTCACCAAGATCACCCTGCTCCTGACGGGGATGATCTTCCTCATCACCGTGCTGCGCAGCTTCATGTCCGTCGAGCGCACCCGATCCCTCCTCGGCGGGCGCCGCGAGGGTGCCGGCAACATCGCCGCCGCCGGCCTCGGCGTCGTCACCCCCTTCTGCTCGTGTTCCGCGGTCCCCGTCTTCATCGGCTTCGTCGCCGCCGGTGTGCCCCTCGGGGTGACCCTGAGCTTCCTGATTGCCTCACCGATGGTGAACGAGGTGGCCATCGTGTTGTTGTTCGGCCTCTTCGGATGGGGCATCACGACCCTCTACATCGTCTCGGGACTGACCATCGCCGTCGTGGCCGGCATGATCCTCGGGCGTCTGCACCTCGAACACTGGGTCGAACCCTTCGTCTTCGAGACCCGACTTCGGGGGAAGCCGGTCGACCCCTCGCTGAGCCTGAGCTGGAATGAGCGGCTCCAGATGGGACGCGAAGAGGTGGTGACGATTCTCCGCAAGGTCGGTCCCTACCTCATCGTCGGCATCGCCGTCGGGGCCGTCATCCACGGTTGGGCCCCCCAGGAGTGGTTCGCCGCCCACGCATCCGGCCTGCTCGGCGTCCCCCTCGCCGTCGTCGTCGGCGTACCGCTCTACTCCAACGCCGCCGGCGTGATCCCGCTGGTCGAGGTCCTCTATGACAAGGGTGTCCCGATGGGAACCCTCCTCGCCTTCATGATGAGCGTGGTCGCCCTGTCGCTTCCCGAGATGATCCTCCTCCGCCGGGTCCTGCGGCCGAAGCTCATCGCCACCTACGTCGGCATCGTGGCCAGCGGCATCCTCGCCACCGGCCTGATGTTCGACCTCGTTCTCTGAGGGCTGCGGCGCCGTCCGTCCGACCCTCGTCGATCCCGTCCCCACACTCGAAAGGCACCCTCATGCAGCTCAAGATCCTCGGTACCGGTTGCGTCAACTGCAACAACCTCGAAACCAACACCCGCAAGGCGCTCGAGAAGCTGGGCCTCAGCGCCGAGATCGACAAGGTGACCGACCCCGGCGAGATCATCGCCTGGGGCGTGATGTCCACTCCCGCCCTGGTCATCGACGACGAGGTCGTCCTCGCCGGTCGGGTGCCCAGTGTCGAACAGCTGGCGGACCTGCTCGCTTCGGCCTGAACCCGTCCCCACACTCCAAAGGCACCCCACCACCCGACCCCGCGGCCGGGCCGGCGGGTCACCCGGGCGACGCCGGCCCGTCCCCCTCGTCGGCCGCCGCCGAGCCGACGATCCGCCTCAGCTCGCGCTCGGTGTGCTCGACCGACAGGGAGTCGGCGGGGCCGGGAACCTCGACCACCCGCTCCTCGACGTCGTCGAACTCGAGACGCAGGGCCCGGGTCATGGTGGCGTGCATGGCGTAGAGGCAGGTGATGTAGGTCAGCTCGAGGATCTCCTCGTCGCCGAGATGCCGCTTCAGCTCCTCGAAGACCCCGTCGGGCACCCGCCCGGCGTCGTAGGCCAGACAGTCGGTGTAGGCGAGCACCGCTCTCTGGGCCGGGGTGAAGCAGTCGGCCACCTGCCAGGCCGGGATGGCGGCGATCTGTTCCTCGCTCAGCCCCACCGTGCGGCACGACTTGCAATGCTGGGAGAAGACGAAGGTGCTCGCCCGGTCCCACCCCACCCGGGTCTGGGCCAGCTCCCGCAGCTGGGGGTCGAGACGTCGCTTTGGGCTGCGGTAGAGGGCGAAGCCGGCGACACAGTGATCGAAGACGTCGGGGACGAGGGCGAAGACGGGCCACCAGTCTCCGGGGGAACCGGTGTCGGTTCCCGGCTCGACCAGGGGGTCGCGGTCGCCGAAGAGGAGCTGGAAGACGGGCTCGGCCCCCGGGTGCAGTTCGTGGCGGGGAACACCCCGCAGACGAGCCACGGCGACCCCTCAGGGCAGGGCCGGGTGGCCCCGCAGGCCGGCCGGGTCGAAGGGGATGATCTCGCGGGTGGCGTCGGTGTCGTCGGTGCTGGTGAGGCGGGCCCGGGCCTCGTCGGGGTCGACGGCGAAGCCCTCGGTGTCGCGGCACAACTCGACCATGATCCCGTTGGGGTCGACGTAGTACAGCGACACGCACCAGCCGTGATCGAGTTCCATCAGGGGTGCCACCCCCGCCGCGTCCATGCGGGCGCGCACCTCGGCGACCCGGGCCTCGTCGGCGCCGAAGGCGACGTGGTTCACCCACACCGGCAGGCCCGCCCCGACCGAGATCTCGCTGCGCCAGTCGGGCCTCTCACCCACGCCGTGCACCTCGAAGAAGGCGATGCACGAGCCGTCGCCGGTGTCGAAGAAGAGGTGGCGGAACCAGCTGTCCCCCTGGCGCTTCACCTCGGTGTGGACGAGAGGCATGCCGAGGAGATCCTCGTAGAAGGACCGGGTCTCCTCGCCGTCACGGCAGGCGTAGGCCACGTGGTGGAAACCGGTCGTCCGGCGGGGTGCGAGCCCGGTGGTGGTCCCGGACGCTGAGCGGGTGCTGACGTCGTCGGCCATGCCCGACGGTACCGCGCCGGGCCGGCCCGACGCCCGTCGTCACCCCAGGCCGTACACGAAGCCGGCGCGGGTCCCCACCACGATGTGGCCCCGCCACACCGCCGGTGTCGACTCGATGCAGCCGCCGAGCTCGACCTTCCACACCTCCACGGGCTCGACGCTGGTGTCCGACACGTCGAAGCCCCGCAGGAAACCGGCGCAGTCGCCCTGGATCCAGATCCCGTCGACGATGACCGGCGAGGACCAGGTGGGCCCCGGCAGCTTCTTGGTCCAACGCACCTCGCCGGTGAAGCGGTCGACACCGAACACCTCGCCCGTGTCGGTCGGGGCGATGACGAGGTCGTCCACCAGGCCCAGGGTGGCCCACACCCCCGAGTCGAGCCGGGGCCGGGCGTCGACCCCCCACACCCGGGGATCGTCGGGCCGGGAGGGGTCGAGCTTGACGATCTGGCCGACCTCGCGGGACCGCTCGGTGCCCCGCTCGTACTCGGCGCCGACGTAGAGCATCCCCTCGTCGTCGACCACGATCGAGGCGTCGACGTCGTCGCCCACCCAGTAGCGGAAGACCCGGGTCGGCTCGATCCCGTCCTTCAGGCCGGCGATGTCCCATCCCTGCACGAGGCCGCCGGAGTTGGCGAAGTAGACGGTGTCGCCGCTGATGGCCACGGAGTTCTCGATCGACACGTTGCGCCCCACGGCGGCGAGGAGTTCGTCGTCCCAACCCGGGGCGTGGAAGACGAGTTCGGGGTCGACGGTGACCAAGCCGTCGGCGTCGTAGCCGCGGTTGAGCTTCACGATGTGGAACTGGGAGTTCTCGCCGCCCTCGAACAGGTAGTCGTCGATCACCAGAGCCGACCCGTCCCAGTCGTCGTTCCACAGGGTCGGCGACACCTCGTGGGCCGACAGGCGCCACAGCTCGGTGGGCTCGTCACGGTCCAGGGCGACGACGTGGAAGTAGTTGTCGCGACTACCCGTGTACAGGAGGGGATAGCCGTCGGGATCGACGGTGACCGATCCCTTGATGATGTCGCCGGTGGGGAAGTCCGGCAGGAGGCGCTCGCCCGTGTCGGCGTCGAGGAAGTGCACCTTGCGGCTGTAGGCGCCGACCGCCACCCAGGTCCGTCCGTCGCGCTCGAAGACGGCGGGTTGACCGGTCCAGCCCGTCCCGCACCAGGTGATGACCTCGCCGCCCACCGACGAGGGTGAGCACATGGCCGCATCCGGGAAGCGCCAGAGAACCCGGGGCGACGCCGGCACCGGTCCCTCGCCGTACCAGGAGCGGGTGGGATTGCCCCGGAAGGTGAGCAGTCCCTCGACGGTGTCGCTCCAGGGGCGGCCGAAGGTGGCGGGGTCGACCCAGCCCGAAAAGGGCGGGACCGTGCTTGTGGTCGTCGTCGTGGTGCTCGTCGTGGTCGTGGTGGTGGTCGAGGTCGCCGCCGCCACCAGGGCCAGGTCGTCGGGGGTCGGCACCCCGTCGTCGGTCGCCGGGGGAAAGGCGACCAGCAGACCCAGGGCCAGCGCGGCCAGGGCCAGCGCCGCGATCAGGGGCCGCACGATGGAGGTGCCTCGCCTCGACACCCCGACGACGCTAGACCGTTCTGGCTCCCGCATCGACCGTCGAGCGGGCGCTGGCGGCGCCAGAACGCAAGGGGGGGTGGGGGATCAGACGGCGAGGCGGAGCTGCTCGGCGTCGCTTCTAGCCTGATCGGCGTGACCGCCTCCAGCCTCGAGACCACCCTGCCCGCCCGGCCCACGACCGCGGCCCTGCTGGTCCGGGGCCTCACCGGCGCCTGCGGTGCCTGCGGCAAGCGTCGGGGACTGCGCCGACGCTGGTTCACCATGGTCGAGCACTGCCCCGCGTGCGGCTTCCGCTTCGAGCGCGAACCCGGCCACTTCATCGGTGCCGTGGGCATGAGCACCATCGTCACCTTCGGCCTCCTGGCGGTGACCCTGGGGGTCGGGTTCGCCGTGACGGCCCCCGACATCCCCGTGGTGGCGCTGACCGGCGTCGGGCTCGCCATCTCGCTCGTGGTCCCCGTGGTGATCCACCCCCTGGCCCGGACCCTGTGGGTGGCGGTCGATCTCGCCATGCACCCCCTCGAGCCGGGAGAGGCCGTCGACCCCCGCGTCCGACTCGCCGAGGAAGGCCCGACGCAGCAGGGGTGAGCGCACACCCGCCAGCTCGGCGGGGACCGGGTCGCCGCGACCCCTCCGACGGGGTACCCACGCCGCCGCCCTCGACGAACGGGGCGGGC
>RFFY01000469.1 GCA_003697065.1 Actinomyces sp.
CCCCTGGCCTGCGGGGGGACCCATCCCCGCTCCGGTGTCCGCCTGCTCGGACCCGGGACCCTCGAGGAGATCTTCGCCGTCCAGGCCGACGGGATCGACCGGGTGTTGGGACGGCGGATCCGCTTCGGGACCGGCTTCGGTCTGCACTGTGACGACACCCCCGTGGGGGTGAACGAGCGGACCTTCTGGTGGGCGGGCTGGGGCGGGTCGATGTGCGTCGTCGACGTGGAGAACCGTCTCGTCGTCGCCTACGTCATGAACCGCATGCTCGGCGACGACGACCTGAGGGCGGCCCGGGTCGTGTTCGCGGCCCACGCCGCCCGCGCCGCCGCCACCTGAGGCCGAGCCCCGGGAGCGGGCACCGGCGCCGACCGAGGACACGGAGGCGATGCCATGAAGGCGATGCCATGAAGGCGATGCCATGAAGGCGATGATCGTCAAGGAGTTCCTCCAGATGCGGCGGGACCGTCGCACCCTCGCCCTCATGGTCGGCCTGCCCCTGCTCCTGCTGATCGTGTTCGGTCACGCCGCCCGCTTCGACGTCACCGAGATCCGCACCGCCGTGTTCGGTGTCGACGAGACGACGGCCACCGGGATCCTCGGCGCCGACTTCGACCTCGTCGAGGTCCGGCCCGATGGCGACCGGGCGGCTGCCGTCGACACCCTGCGCCGGGCCGAGGCCCAGGTGGCGCTCGTCGTCGACCCCGGCGCCGGGCGGGTCGACGTTCTCGTCGACGGGACCGAGCTGTTCGTCGCCCAGTCGGCGCTGAGACGGGCCGGCGCCCGACTCGCCGCCGCTCCCGTCGACGCCGAGGTCGAGGTCCTGTTCAACCCAGACCTGGAGACGGCGCCGGTCATGGTGCCGTCGCTCATCGGCCTGATCCTGTTGTTCATCGGGGCGGTGATCACCAGCCTCGGGGTGGTCCGCGAACGCGAGCAGGGGACCCTCGAGCTGCTCGCGGTGACACCCCTGCGGCCCGCCGACGTCGTGCTCGGGAAGATCGCCCCCTATTTCGCCGTCGCCGTCGTCGACATGGCCCTGGTGACGGCGGCCGGCCTGATCCTCTTCGACGTGCCCTTCCGGGGCTCGTGGCTCCTGTTCGCCGTGTTCGCCCTCGTGTACCTCTTCGTCGTGCTGGGCCTCGGGGTGCTCATCTCCACCGTCTCGCGCAGTCAGGGGGAGGCCATCCAGCTCGCCATCATGGCCCTGCTGCCCCAGGTGATGCTGTCGGGGATGATCTTCCCCCTGGCGTCGATGAGCGCCGGTGTGCGCTGGATCGGGTGGCTGCTCCCCCTGACCTGGTTCGTCGCCGCCATGCGGGGGATCTTCCTGCGCGGCGCGCCCGTCGACGCCCTGGTGTTCCCCCTCGTGTACCTCACGGCCATGGCGGCGGTCGTGTTCGG
>RFFY01000470.1 GCA_003697065.1 Actinomyces sp.
AGCAGAACGGTCGCCGGGTAGGCGGTGAGGGCGTCCTCGAGAACGTCGCACGAGGGCAGATCGAGGTGGTTCGTCGGCTCGTCGAGGACGAGGAGGTTGGCCGGTTCGACCATGATCCGGGCCAGGGCCAGGCGGGTCCGTTCACCACCGGAGAGGTCGCCGACGAGGCGGTCGGCGGCGTCGCCGGGGAACCCGAACGAGCCGAGCACCGTGCGCAGGTTGCGCCGACCGGGATCGATCCCGCGACTGAAGGTCTCGTAGACGGTCAGACGGGGATCCAGTGAGTCCGCCTGGAGCTGATGGAAGGCGCCGACGGTGACGTTAGCGCCCAGGGTCGCCCGGCCGGCCAGGGGTTCGATCTCGCCGAGGAGGGCGCGAAGCAGGGTGGTCTTGCCCGCCCCGTTGGGGCCGACGAGGGCGACGGTGCGGCCACGCTCGACCGTCAAGGTGACGTCGCTCAGCACGGGCCGTCCGTCGTAGCCCAGGGTGGCGTCGACGAGCTCGGCGACGACGCGTGACGAACGGGGCGGGTCGGGAAAGGCGAAACGGGCGACGAGCTCGCGTCGGTCGGGGACGGCGATCCGCTCGAGCTTCTCGAGGGTCTTGACGCGGCTCTGCACCTGGCGGGCCTTGGTGGCCTTGTACCGGAAGCGCTCGATGAAGCGTTCGACCTTGGCGATCTGGCGGGCCTGGCGGGCCGCCGCCGCCTCGAGCCGGGCGAGGCGCTCTTCGCGTGCCACGACGAATTCGGCGAACCCGCCGACGTACTCGAGGGTGGTGCCCTCGGCGATCTCCACGACCCGGTTGGCCACGGCATCGATGAAGTCGCGGTCGTGGGACACGAAGAGCAGAGCACCGGGCCAGGCCACGAGCTCCCGCTCCAACCACGCCACCGAGTCCACGTCGAGATGGTTGGTGGGCTCGTCGAGCACGAGGATGTCGGGGCGGGCGACGAGAAGGCGGGCGAGGGCGACACGCATGCGCCACCCCCCGGACAGCTCACGGACGGGCCGGTCGGCGTCGGTGTCGGCGAAGCCGAGGCCGGCGAGGACCTTGCGGGCCTCGGCCTCGAGGCCGTAGCCCCCCAGTTGCTGGAAGCGGCTCTGCACCTCGCCGTACTCGACGAGGATGGTCTCGTGCTCGTCGCCGCCGGCCACCAGGGCCGCCTCGAGCTCGCGGAGGCGTTCGGCGAGGCGGGCCACCGGCCCGGCACCGGCCAGGACCTCCTCGAGAACCGTCCCGGTGGCCGTCTCGGCGAGGTCCTGGGGCAGGTAGCCGATCTCGAGATCCGCGGGTCGGGTGACGCTTCCGGCGTCGGCATCACTGGATCCGACGAGGATCTCGAGCAGGGTGGTCTTGCCGGTGCCGTTGCCGCCCACGAGGGCGATCCGTCGACCGGGCGACACCTCGAGGGTGACGTCGCGAAAGAGGGTACGACCCCCGTAGGCCTTGCTCAGCCCCGATGCCGTCAGCGCCCCTGGCACCGGGCGCAGGGTAGCGGTGTGAAGGGCCGGGTCGCGTCGGCGGAGGCGGCGCGGGCCCCTCAGCGGCCTCGCCGGGTCGGGGCGACGAGACTAGGGTCCGGTGGGCATGCCGACGACGCGAAGCCACCGGCGTATCCCGGCGGATCCCGATGCCGTGTGGGCGATCGTCGGCGCGCCCGAGCGCCTGGCCGAGTGGTTCCCGGGTGTGCGTGAGGTCACCGTCGAAGGTCGCGAGAGGACCGTCGAGTTGGCGTCGGGCGTG
>RFFY01000471.1 GCA_003697065.1 Actinomyces sp.
CCCGTCGACACGGTGAAGATCGATCGGGCCTTCGTCGCCGAGATCACCAGCGACGTCCGGGACCGGGCCCTGGTCACGGCGGTGGTGGAACTCGCCGACGCTCTGGGTCTGACCGTCGTGGCCGAAGGGGTCGAGGACGAAGCGGCCGCCGCCATCCTCGCCGGGCTCGGGATCCGCCGCGCCCAGGGCTGGCTGTGGTCACCGGCGGTGCCGATCGACGAGGCCGCCGCCCTCGTCGCCTCGGACCCGTGGGCGGGTCGCCGCTACGCTGAGCCGGCGCAGAGGAGGACCCCGTGATCCACGAACCCGCCACCAGCAGCCTCACCGACGATGCCGCCGCCGAGCTCGGCGACGACCCCGGCGCTTCCGACCTCGTCGACGACGAGCTCCTCGTCGAGGAGATCTCCATCGACGGGATGTGCGGGGTCTACTGACCGGCCCCGTCTCCCGCCACGGTCTCCCGTGTCCGACACCCCCCGTGACGCGTCCGGGGCTCCCCCCGCCGAGGCCTTCGACGTCGGCCGCCCCTGGCGCCGTCACCCCCGGGTGGCCATCCGTCCCGAACCGTTCGGGGGGCTGGCCTACCACTACGACTCGCGGCGCCTGACCTTCCTGCGCGACCCCGCCCTCGTGACGCTCGTCGACGCCCTCGGGTCGTGCCCCGACGTCGAGACCGCCCTGGCCACGACCGGGATCCCCGAGCGCCGGCGCCCCGCCTTCGTGCGGGCCCTCGCCACCCTGGCCGAGTCGGGCTTCATCGAACCCCTCGACGCCGCCGGCTCCCCCACCTCTGCCGAACCCGCTCGCCCCCGAGGATGCCCATGACCCACGGTCCCGCTGTCCCCGTCACCCCCACCCCGGCGGGGCGGGCCGCGTCGCCGGCGCGGCGACGTGGCCTCGCCGACCAGCTGAGCCACGGCCTGGCGGCCCCCATCTGTCTCACCTGGGAGCTCACCTACGCCTGCAACCTGGCCTGCGTGCACTGCCTCTCCTCGTCGGGACGACGCGACCCCCGCGAGCTGTCCACCGGCGAGGCCGAGGCCCTCATCGAGGAGTTCGCGGCCCTGCGGGTCTTCTACGTCAACATCGGGGGCGGCGAACCGACCATCCGGCCCGATTTCTGGCACCTCCTCGACCACGCTGTGGGCCACGGGGTGGGGGTCAAGTTCTCCACCAACGGGTCACGCCTCGACGCCGCCGCCGCCCGCGACCTCGCCGCCCTCGACTACGTCGACGTGCAGATCTCGATCGACGGTGTCGATGCCGCCACCAACGATGCGGTCCGCGGTGACGGCTCCCACGAGATTGCCCTGGCGGCCATGGCCCACCTCCACGAGGCGGGTGTGCGGGGCTTCAAGATCTCGGTCGTGGTCACCCGCCACAACGTGGGCCAGCTCGACGCCTTCGCCGCTCTGGCCCGGCGTTTCGACGCCCAGCTGCGTCTCACCCGGCTCCGCCCCTCGGGGCGCGGGGCTGCCACCTGGGACGAGCTGCGCCTCCGGCCCCACCAGCAGATCGAGCTCTACCGGTGGCTGCGGGCCCACCCCGAGGTGCTCACCGGCGAC
>RFFY01000472.1 GCA_003697065.1 Actinomyces sp.
ACGGCGGCGTGGGACCGTCGACTCGCCGCCCTCCCACCCCGGCGCCGCGAGGCCGTGGTGCTGCGCCACGTGGCCGGACTCGGATGCGCCGAGATCGCCCACATCACCGGTCGACCCGTGGGGACCGTGAAGGCCGACGTGCACCGGGGCCTGGCCCAGCTCCGCCGCCTCATCGACGAGGAGAACCGCACCCACGGGGGGCGGCCCGCCGACCGGGGCAGCCGGGAGGACGCCGGCACCCGCCACGAACGCCCAGCCAAGGAGGCCACGTGAGCCCGACCATCACCCCCTCACCCGACCCGGCGCTGGAGGCAGCTCTGGCCGACCTGGCCCAGGAACCGCCACCGCGCCTGACCGACGGTGTGCTGTTGGCGACCGGTCTCGTGGACGGGGCGGGACTCTACGACAGCCCTCTGGGCGAGGTCGTGGTGTCGTTCCGCCCCGACGGGGTCGTCGCCGTCGATCTCGCCGACGACGGCGCCGAGGCGCGCCATCGGGCCCGGTTCGGCCGACGCCTCGTGGAGGCCCGCCCACCCCGCGGCTGGGACGACCTCATCCGCCGGGCCATCGACGCCGGGACACCGGGCGAGCTGCCCCTGGCCTGGGAGGCGGTGACCGTCTTCCAACGCCGGGTGCTCACCGAGGCCGCCACCATCCCACGGGGCCGGACCCGACCCTACGGCTGGCTGGCCGAGCGCCTCGGTCGTCCGGGAGCGGCGCGGGCGGTGGGGACCTCGATGGCCCGCAACCCCGTCCCCCTCATCGTGCCCTGTCACCGGGTCGTGCGCGCCGACGGGTCGATCGGTCGCTACTCGCTGGGTGGGGCCGCCAACAAGGAACGCCTCCTGCGACTCGAGGGAGCGCTGCGGTGAGCGGTCTCGGCGTGGCCACGCCCGCCCCCGAGATCGACCGGCACCGACGTGGGCGGACGGTTGTCCTGGTGGTCGGCGTACTCGTGCTGGCGGCGGCTGCCCTGGTGGGCAGCAGGAGGCACCACCTCCTGCCCGTCGACCTGGGGGCGGCCGACGGGAGCTGGCCCTCGTCCGCCTACGAGCCCCTGAGCGCCGCCACGCCCGAGGACCTCGTCTCGTTCGCCGACGCCGTCGCCGTCGTCACGGTCA
>RFFY01000473.1 GCA_003697065.1 Actinomyces sp.
GCCAGCAGGGCCCCGACGATGCCGAGCACCGAACCCCCGGCGATGACGGCGCCGAAGGCGACCGCCACGTGGATCTCCATGGTGTGGGCGGTGATGCCGGGGGCGAACAGGTAGTTCTCGATCTGCTGGTACACGACGATGAAGACCAGGGCCCACAGGCCGGTGGCCGGGTCGGACAGGAGTGCGACGAGCACGGGCAGGGCACCGGCGATGTAGGTGCCGACCACGGGGATGAACTGGGACACGACGCCGACCCACAGCGCCAGCGGTACGGGGAAGGGCACGTCGAGGAGGGTGAAGGCGATCCAGTGGGCGATCCCCGACAACACGGCCAGGACGAGGCGGCTGTAGATGTAGCCGCCCGTCTTCTCGATGGCGAGGTCCCACACCGCCAGGACCTGGCGCTGGCGATCGGGGGCGAGCACCGAACACACCGCCCGTCGCAGCTGGGGGCCCTCGGCCACGAGATAGAAGGTGAACAGGGCGACGGTGAAGAGCTGGAACACGAGGTTCACGACCGTGGTGCCGATGTTGACGATGTCGTCGGCGAAGTTGGTGAGCAGGTCCTGGGCGCCGCCCTCGTTGACGAAGCGGTCGCGCACCTCGGTGAGGTCGACATCGGTGTTGAGGACGTCCTCGAGCCAGCGTTCGAGGTCGTCCACGTAGGCCGGCACCCGGTCGGCGAAGTCCTGGAGCTGGGTGGCGAGGGCCTGGCCCACGAGGAAGCTGAAGCCGCCGGCCCCGACGAGGATCGCCACGAAGACGATGCCGGTCCCGATGCCCCGCCGGATGCCCCAGGTCTCCATGCGGTTCACGGCGGGCTCGATGGCGAAGGACAAGAAGAGCGACACGGCCACGACGATCAGCAGGGAGCGCAGGGAGCGCACCAGGCCCGTCCCGACGTAGACGACGACGTAGCCCAGCCAGAACAGCACGATCCCCCGCCACAGCCAGGGGGGAAGGTCGGCCCACCCCGACCGGGGCCGGTCGGCCGGGCCGGGGTCGGTACCGCCCGGAGGGGCGGCGGGTGGGGGGCTGTCGCTCGTCACCGGCGCCGACGCTAGTGCGCCCGTGCCACCCCGAGGGGGGTTGGTGGCGCCGGGCGGCGGGGATATGCTCCCGTTCCTGTGCGCAGCCTCCGGGCGCGCCCGACGGAGCCCGCCTCCGTCACCCGTGAATCGACGTCCGTGCAGGCCCCCGGGAACCACACGGCACAACCGAATCGGCGCTCCGCCGGGCCCTGCCCGAGCGGAGCGTTCGTGTGAGCGGCAAGACAGGGACAGCCATCATGGCCACCAAGGCGATCGTCGGCGAGAAGGTCGGCATGACCCAGATCTGGGACGACGACAACCGCGTCGTTCCCGTGACGGTCCTGCGCGTCTCGCCCTGCCGTGTCGTGCAGATCAAGACCCCCGAGCGTGACGGCTACAGCGCCATCCAGGTCACCTTCGGGGTCCGTGACGCCGACCGGCTCAACCGGCCCGAGGCCGGGCACTTCCACAAGGCCGGTGTCGAGCCGGGCCGCAAGCTCGTCGAGTTGCGCCTCGACGACGTGAGCGAGTTCAGCGTCGGCCAGGAGATCTCCGCCGACATCCTCGCCGAGGTCCCCCGGGTGGACGTGACCGCGGTGTCGAAGGGCAAGGGCTTCTCCGGAGCCATGAAGCGGCACGGCTTCAGCGGCCAGGGGGCGGCCCACGGTGCCCACAAGGTCCACCGCAAGCCGGGCTCGGTGGGCCAGTGCGCGACCCCCTCGCGGGTCTTCAAGGGCAAGCGCCTCCCCGGTCGTCACGGAGGGCGCCGCACGACGACCCTGAACCTCCAGGTCGTCCGCACCGATCCCGAAGCCCAGCTCGTGCTCGTCAAGGGCGCCGTGCCCGGCCCCCGGGGCGCGACCGTCATCGTCCGCGACGCGGTGAAGGGAGCCTGAGATGGCCACGGTCACCGTCAAGACCCCCAGCGGCGCCGACGCCGGCACCGCCGAGCTCGCTCCCGAGGTCTTCGAGGTCGAGCCCAACATCGCCGTCATGCACCAGGTGGTGACCGCCCAGCTCGCCGCCCGCCGTGCCGGCACCCACAGCACCAAGACCCGGGCCGAGGTCCGTGGCGGTGGGGCCAAGCCCTGGCGCCAGAAGGGCACGGGTCGGGCCCGTCAGGGATCGATCCGCGCTCCCCAGTGGCGCGGCGGGGGCATCGCCCACGGTCCCAAGCCCCGCGACTACGCCCAGCGCACGCCCAAGAAGATGATCCGCCGGGCCCTCTGCGGTGCCCTGTCGGACCGGGCCGCCGAGGGGCGTGTGCTCGTCGTCGAAGCGTGGGATTTCGAGGTGCCCCGCACCCGTGACGCCGTCGCCGCCCTCGAGGCCATCGGCGCCGAGGGCAAGGTGCTGGTCGTGCTCGGTGACGCCGACGAGAACGCGTGGAAGAGCTTCCGCAACATCGAGCGGGTGCACTGCCTCCACGTGAGCGAACTCAACACCTACGACGTGCTCGACAGCGACGTCGTCGTGTTCACCCGGGCGACCCTGCCGGGCGCCGCCGCGGCCGAGGAGGCGTGATGAAGGATCCCCGCGACGTCATCGTCCGCCCGGTCGTGTCCGAGAAGTCCTACGGGCTCATCGAGGACAACGTCTACACCTTCGTGGTGCACCCAGACGCGTCGAAGCCCGAGATCCGCGACGCCGTCGAGGCCATCTTCGGCGTGACCGTGGTCAAGGTCAACACCTTGAACCGCAAGGGCAAGCGCATCCGCAACCGGCGCTCCTTCACCTACGGCAAGCGCCCCGACCAAAAGCGTGCCATCGTCACCCTCGCCGAGGGCGACTCGATCGATCTCTTCGAGGCCTGATCATGGGTATCCGCAAGCGCAAGCCCACCAGCCCGGGGCGCCGGTTCCAGACCGCGTCGGACTTCTCCGACATCACCCGGTCCGAGCCCGAACGCAAGCTCCTCGCCAAAAAGAGCGGGACCGGCGGGCGCAACAACTACGGTCGCAAGACCAGCCGGCACCGCGGTGGCGGCCACAAGCGCCGCTACCGGGTCATCGACTTCAAGCGCACCAAGGACGGCGTGCCGGCGACGGTCGCCGCCATCGAGTACGACCCCAACCGGACCTGCCGGATCGCCCTGCTGCACTACCACGACGGCGAGAAGCGCTACATCCTCGCTCCCCGCGACGTGCAGGTCGGCGACATCGTCACCTCCGGCCAGGGCTCGGAGATCCGACCCGGCAACGCCCTGCCCCTGCGCTACATCCCCGTGGGTACGGTCGTGCACAACGTCGAGCTCAAGCCGGGGGCCGGCGGCAAGATGGCCCGCAGCGCCGGGGCCAGTGTCCAGCTGGTGGCCAAGGAGGGCGACTTCGCCACCCTGCGTCTCCCCTCGACCGAGATGCGCCGGGTGCCCATCGACTGCCGCGCCACGATCGGCGAGGTCGGCAACGCCGAGCACGAGCTCGTCAAGATCGGCAAGGCGGGCCGCAACCGGTGGAAGGGTGTGCGCCCCCAGACCCGTGGTGTCGCCATGAACCCCGTCGACCACCCCCACGGTGGTGGCGAGGGCAAGACCTCCGGGGGCCGTCATCCGGTGTCGCCGTGGGGCAAGCCCGAGGGCCGCACCCGACGTAAGCACAAGGAATCCGACAAGCTGATCGTGCGCCGTCGCCGGACGCGCGGTTCGCGGAGGTAGGTCATGCCGCGCAGCCTCAAGAAGGGCCCCTTCGTCGACGAGCACCTGCTCAAGAAGATCGACGAGCTCAACGAGAAGGGCGAGAAGCGGGTCATCAAGACCTGGTCGCGCCGTTCGACCATCATCCCCGACATGGTCGGTCACACCCTGGCCGTCCACGACGGGCGCAAGCACGTACCGGTCTACATCACCGAGGCCATGGTGGGTCACAAGCTCGGTGAGTTCGCCCCCACCCGGACCTTCAAGTTCCACGCCGGTCAGGAGCGGGGAGGCAAGCGCCGATGACGGGCGCCAAGACCAACGAACGCCCGGGCACCCGCGCCCAGGCCCGCTACGTCCGCTCGTCGGCGTACAAGGCCCGCGAGATCCTCGACCTCATCCGCGGCAAGTCCTACGCCGCCGCCTCGGAGATCCTCGACTTCTCCGAGCGGGCCATCGCCCGCGACATCAAGAAGGTCCTCGACTCGGCGGTGGCGAACGCCGAGCACAACGACGGGCTCGTCGCCGAGGAGCTCTACGTGGCGGCCTGCTACGCCGACGAGGGCCCGACCCTGAAGCGCTGGCGCCCCCGGGCCCGGGGCCGGGCCAGCCGGATCCGCAAGCGCACGTGCCACATCACCGTGATCGTGGCCCGCTACGACGAGGCCGAGCTCGACCTCCTGCGGGCCCGGGAGGAGAACCGGGGCCGCTCGGGTTCGACCCAGGCCGCCGAGGCCCGACGCCGCCGCGTCGAGCAGTCCCGCCAGCGGGCCGAGGAGCGTGCCCGTGCCGCCGAGGAGGCCGAGGCCGCCGACGAGGCCGACGAGACCGAGCACACCGAGGCCACCGACGACGAGGCTGCCGACGAGACCGAGGCCACCGACACCGGCGCCGACGAGCCGGTCGACACCGATGAGGCCGCCACCGGCGGCGACGACGCATCCGACGACGAAGACGGGGACGAGTGATGGGCCAGAAGGTCAACCCCTACGGCTTCCGCCTCGGCGTCACCACCGACTGGAAGAGTCGCTGGTTCGCCGACCGCCGCGAGTACGGCGAGAACGTGATCGAGGACTGGCAGATCCGCGACTTCATCATGAGCGGTCTGCCCCACGCCGCCATCAGCCGCATCGAGGTCGAGCGCACCCGTGACCGCCTGCGCGTCGACGTGCACACGGCCCGGCCCGGCATCGTCATCGGACGCCGCGGGGTGGAGGCCGACCGGATCCGGGCCGGCCTCACCCGGATCTCGGGCAACGCCAAGGTCCAGCTCAACATCCAGGAGATCAAGCAGCCCGAGCTCGACGCCGCCCTGATCGCCCAGGGGGTCGCCGACCAGCTGGCGGGCCGCGTCGCCTTCCGCCGTGCCATGAAGCGCGCCGTGCAGAACGCCCAGAAGGCCGGCGCCCTGGGAATCCGGGTGCAGTGCTCGGGCCGTCTGGGCGGCTCCGAGATGGCCCGCACCGAGTGGTACCGCGAGGGGCGGGTGCCCCTGCACACCCTGCGCGCCGACGTCGACTACGGCTTCCGTGAGGCCCGCACCACCTACGGCCGCATCGGCGTGAAGGTGTGGCTCTACAAGGGCGACATCCTGCCCTACAAGACGGTGGCCGAGGAGAAGATCACCCGCGAGGCCGCCATGGCCGTGGGCGAGACCTCAGGCCAGGCCAAGCCCCGACCCGTGGTCTCCGCCGCCGCCCGCAAGCGTGCGGCCGCCCCCGAGACCGAGGTCGAGGAACCGGCGCCCCTCCTCAAGGAGGCCGATCCCGAGTTCGAGAAGCTGCTCGACGAGGAGGCCGCCATCGAGGCCTCCACCCGCGAGCACCGTGAGACGCCCCACTTCCGGCCGGGCGACGACTGAGGCGGTCCGACATGTTGATGCCGCGAAAGATCAAGCACCGCAAGCACCAGCGGGGGCGCACCCGGGGCGTGGCCAAGGGCCGCACCGAGCTGGCCTTCGGGGACTACGGGATCCAGGCCCTCGAGCCGGGCTGGATCACGGCCCGTCAGATCGAGGCCGCCCGTATCGCCATGACCCGCCACATCAAGCGTGGCGGCAAGGTGTGGATCAACATCTTCCCGGACAAGCCGGTGACGGCGAAGCCGGCGGAGACCCGCATGGGCTCGGGCAAGGGCAACCCCGAGCACTGGGTGGCCGTGGTCAAGCCCGGCCGCATCCTGTTCGAGCTGTCCTACGGCGACCCCGAACGCGCCCGGGGCGCCATCGAGCGGGCCATCCAGAAGCTGCCGATCAAGGCCCGCTTCGTCGAGCGTGAGGAGGCCCTGTGATGGCACGCGCCAGGTCGCTCGCCGACCTCGCCGACACCGACCTGCTCGAGCGCCTCACCGAGGCCAAAGAGGAGCTGTTCAACCTGCGCTTCCAGCTGGCCACCGGGCAGCTCGACAACACGGCGCGGATCAAGCAGGTGAAGAAGACCGTGGCCCGGATCCTGACCGAGCTCAGGGCGCGCGAGATCGCCGCCGCCGAGGCCCTTGAGGCCGCCGAGGAGAAGTGATGGCCGAGCAGACCGAGACCACCCGCCCCAACCGCCGCAAGGTCCGCGAGGGCCTCGTGGTGTCGAACGCCATGGACAAGACGGCGGTCGTCGCGTCCGTCGACCGGGTCCGCCACCGCCGCTACGCCAAGACGGTGCAGCGCACCACCCGCCTCTACGTCCACGACGAGAACAACGAGCTCAACGTCGGTGACCGGGTGCGCGTCCAGGAGACCCGCCCCCTGTCGAAGAACAAGCGTTGGCGCCTCGTCGAGATCCTGGAGCGTGCCAAGTGATCCAGCAGGAGACGCGCCTCAAGGTCGCCGACAACTCGGGGGCCAAGGAGGTGCTGTGCATCAAGGTTCTCGGCGGCTCCAAGCGGCGCTACGCCTCGATCGGCGACGTCTTCGTGGCCACCGTCAAGGACGCCCTGCCCGGGGCCGCCGTCAAGAAGGGCGATGTCGTCAAGTGCGTCGTCGTGCGCACCAAGAAGGAGAAGCGTCGTCCCGACGGCTCCTACATCCGCTTCGACGAGAACGCCGCCGTGCTCATCAACGACCAGCGCCAGCCCCGGGGGACCCGCATCTTCGGTCCGGTCGGGCGGGAGCTGCGCGACAAGAAGTTCATGCGCATCGTGTCGCTGGCCCCGGAGGTCCTGTGATGGGGTGCACCGTCACCGTGGAGGTGACCCGATGAAGATCAAGAAGGGCGACCGCGTCGTCGTGCTGGCGGGCAAGGACAAGGGCGTCGAAGGCGTCGTCGAACGTGCCCTGCCCCGCGAGGGCAAGGTCATCGTCGAGGGCGTCAACGTTGCCAAGAAGCACCAGGCCCCGACCCGCTCGATCCAACAGGGCGGCATCATCGACAAGGCCATGCCCATCGACGTGTCCAACGTGGCCATCGTCAGCCCCGCCGACGGCAAGCCGACCCGGGTCGGCTACCGCGTCGAGGCCGACGGCACCAAGACCCGCATCTGCAAGCGCACGGGGGTCGACCTGTGACCACCACGACCTACGTCCCGCGCCTCAAGCAGCGCTACAACGACGAGATCCGCGACCGTCTGCGTGACGAGCTCGGCCTCGCCAACATCATGCAGGTGCCGCGCCTCGAGAAGATCGTGCTCAACATGGGCGTGGGCGCGGCCACCCAGCAGGCCAAGCTCCTCGAGGGGGCACTCGCCGATCTCGAGACCATCGCCGGCCAAAAGGCGGTGGTGACGCGGGCCAAGAAGTCCATCGCCAGCTTCAAGCTGCGCGAGGGCCAGGCCATCGGCGCCAAGGTCACACTCCGCGGCGACCGCATGTACGAGTTCCTGGATCGCCTGATCACCCTGGCGATCCCCCGCATCCGCGACTTCCGGGGGTTGTCGCCGCGTTCGTTCGACGGGCACGGCAACTACACCTTCGGTGTCACCGAACAGCTCATGTTCCCCGAGATCGACTACGACAAGGTCGACACCATCCGGGGCATGGACATCACGATCGTCACCACGGCGAGCACCGACGACCAGGGCAGGGCTCTGCTCTCGGCCTTCGGTTTCCCGTTCCGACGCGAGGGGCAGTGACCCATGGCGAAGAAGGCCCTCAGGGAAAAGCAGCAGCGCACCCCCAAGTTCAAGGTGCGCGCCTACACGCGGTGCCGCCGGTGCGGTCGCCCGCGTGCGGTGTACCGGAAGTTCGGCCTGTGCCGCATCTGCCTGCGGACGATGGCCCACGCCGGCGAGTTGCCGGGCGTGAAGAAGGCGAGCTGGTGAGAGGGGGGACACGACGATGACGATGACCGACCCGATCGCCGACATGCTCACCCGCATCCGCAACGCCAACGTCGCCATGCACGACGAGGTGTCGATGCCCTCGTCGAAGCAGAAGGTGGCGCTGGCCAAGGTGCTCGAGGCCGAGGGCTACATCGACTCCTGGTCCGAGAGCGACGCCCCCCGGGGTCCCGGCAGGATCCTGACCATCCAGATGAAGTACTCGCCGGAGCGGGCCCGGGTGATCTCGGGCATCCAGCGGGTGTCCAAGCCGGGCCTGCGCATCTACCGCAAGAAGGACGAGATCCCCCGTGTCCAGGGCGGCCTCGGCGTGGCCGTGCTGTCGACCAACAAGGGTCTCATGACCGACCGAGAAGCGAGGCGTCACCGCGTCGGCGGTGAGGTCCTCTGCTACGTGTGGTGAGGAGACGACGATGAGCCGCATCGGCAAGGCGCCGATCACCGTGCCCGCCGGGGTGACCGTCGAGGTCGCCGACGGTGTCGTCACCGTGACCGGCCCCAAGGGCACCCTCACACAACAGATCCCCGGGGCCATCAGCGTGGCCGTCGACGGTGACACGGTCACCGTCGAGCGTCCCGACGACAGCCGCGAGAACCGTTCCCTGCACGGTCTGACCCGTTCCCTGGTCGCCAACATGGTGACCGGGGTGTCCCAGGGGTACACCAAGACCCTCGAGATCCAGGGCGTCGGCTACCGGGCCCAGGCCAAGGGCCCCCGTTCGCTGGAGCTGGCCCTCGGCTTCAGCCACCCCGTGAGCGTCGAGGCCCCCGAGGGCATCGAGTTCGAGGTGCCGACGAACACCCAGATCATCGTCAAGGGCATCGACAAGCAAAAGGTCGGCCAGGTGGCGGCCGAGATCCGCCGCTGGCGCAAGCCCGAGCCCTACAAGGGCAAGGGCATCCGTTACGCGGGTGAGCGCATCATCCGTAAGGCCGGGAAGGCGGCGAAGTGATGACCGACATCGCCAAGAAGCGTCGTGAGGGGCGTCTGCGCCGGCACCGCCGGGTCCGCCGCAAGATGCGGGGAACCCCCGAGCGTCCGCGCCTGTCCGTGTACCGCTCGAACCGCCACATCGTCGCCCAGGTGATCGACGACCTCAACGGCGTCACCCTGGCCGCCGCCTCGACCCTCGAGCCCGACCTGAGGTCGGGCCCGACCTCGAACACCGAGGCGGCCGCCCGCGTGGGCGCCCTGGTCGCCGAGCGGGCCCGGGCCGCCGGCGTCACCCGGGTCGTGTTCGACCGGGGCGGTTTCCGCTACCACGGCCGTGTCGCCGCTCTCGCCGACGCCGCCCGTAAAGCAGGACTGGAGTTCTGATGGCCAACGAGACCACGACGAGCGGTCCCCAGCTGAGGGAGTCGCGCGTCATCAACATCAACCGGGTGGCCAAGGTCGTCAAGGGCGGCCGGCGCTTCTCGTTCACCGCCCTGGTGGTGATCGGCGACGGCGCCGGGCGCGTCGGCCTGGGCTACGGCAAGGCCAAGGAGGTGCCCCTCGCCATCCAGAAGGGCACCGAGGAGGCCCGACGCAACCTCTTCGAGGTCCCGATGGCGGGCTCGACCATCGTGCATCCCGTCATCGGCGAGTCCGGGGCGGGTCGGGTCCTGCTCAAGCCGGCCGCCCCCGGTACCGGTGTGATCGCCGGCGGTGCCGCCCGCGCCATCCTCGAAGAGGCCGGTATCCACGACGTGTTGTGCAAGTCGCTGGGGTCCCCCAACTACATCAACGTGGCGCGTGCCACCATCGCCGGTCTGCAGGCCCAGCGCCGGCCCGACGAGATCGCCCGCCTGCGGGGTCTCGCCCCCGACGAGATCATGCCCCCCGCTTTGTGGCGGGCCTACCAGGAGTCCCAGCGTTCCCGCGGTGGGGAGGTGGCGTGATGGCCCTGCGTGTCACCCAGGTCCGGTCGGCCATCGGCACCAAGCCCAAGCAGCGCGGTACCCTGCGGGCGCTGGGGTTGGGCCGCATCGGCCGGTCCAACACCCTGCCCGACCGTCCCGAGATCCGCGGCATGATCGCCCGCGTCCCCCACCTGGTGCGGGTCGAGGACGTGGCCGACGACGACACCGCCGAGAGCTGACACCTCAGAGCCCAGACGCAGAGTCGAAAGAAGACGCCATGATCAAGCTCCACGACCTCAAGCCGGCGCCGGGTTCGCGCTCGGCGCCCAAGCGTGTCGGCCGCGGCATCGCCGGCAAGGGCGGCAAGACCGCCGGGCGGGGTACCAAGGGTCAGCGCGCCCGCGGCACGGTGCCGGCCGGGTTCGAGGGCGGCCAGATGCCGCTCACCCAGCGGGTGCCGAAGTGGCGGGGTTTCCGCAACCCCTTCCGGGTCGAGTACCAGGCGGTGAACCTCGACACCATCGCCGAGAGCGGGCTCGACGAGATCACCCCCGAGATCCTCCACGAGCACGGTCTCGTCCACAAGGGCGCCCTGGTCAAGGTGCTGGCCCGGGGCGAGATCGACCGGCCCGTCAAGGTCGCCGTCCACGCCGTGTCGAAGGCGGCCGAGTCCGCCATCGTGGCGGCGGGGGGTACGGTGGAGATCGTCCCGAAGCCGTGGGGTGACCGCCGCCCGCCCAAGGGCAGCAACAACGCCCTGACCAACCGCTGATCCCGGCGGGCGCCGCCCGCCGACATCCGTCTTTCCACAGGAGCGCGGCGTGCTGTCACGAGTGCTGAACATGTTCCGGGTCGCCGACCTGCGGAACAAGATCCTGTTCACCCTGTCGATGATCGCCCTGTACCGCCTGGGTGCCTTCATCCCCGCTCCCGGGGTCGACATCGACGCCGTGCAGCTCCTGCGCGATCAGGCCAACCAGCGCACCGGCATCCTGGGCTTCATCCAGCTCTTCTCGGGCGGGGCGTTGACCCAGTTCGCCATCTTCGCTCTGGGCATCATGCCCTACATCACCTCGTCGATCATCATGCAGATCCTCGGGGTGGTCATCCCCAAGATCGAGCAGTGGCAGGAGCAGGGCGCGGTCGGTCAGCGCAAGATCACCCAGTGGACCCGCTACATGACGATCGGCATCGCCGTCGTGCAGTCGACGAGCTTCGCCTTCCTGTTCCACAACGGGGGCGTGATCGGCGGGGGCATCGACCTGCTGCCCGACTTCAGTGCCTGGACCGTGTTCGTGGTGGTGCTCACCCTCACCGCCGGCATGGCCCTGCTCATGTGGATGGGTGAGCTCATCACCCAGCGCGGCATCGGCAACGGCATGTCCCTGCTCATCATGGCGTCGGTGCTGTCGAGCCTGCCCGCCCAGGGTTCCCTGGTGCAGGCCGAGAACGGCACGCCGGCGCTCATCTCGCTCATCCTCGCCTTCGTCGCCATCCTGGTGGCGATCGTGTTCGTCGAGCAGGGCCAGCGCCGCATCCCGGTCCAGTTCGCCAAGCGGGTGGTGGGCCGGCGCATGTACGGGGGCCAGAGCACCTACATCCCCCTCAAGGTGAACCAGGCGGGCGTCATCCCCGTGATCTTCGCCAGCTCGGTGCTGTACCTGCCGACCCTGATCGCCGCCGCCATGCCCCAGACGGGCTGGGGCGACGCCATCCGCCGCTTCGTCGACGACAACCTGGCCACCCCCACCAGCCCGATCTACATGTTCTTCTTCGGGCTGATGATCATCGGGTTCGCCTACTTCTACACCGCCATCAGCTTCGATCCCGTCAAGCAGGCCGACACCATCCGCAAGCAGGGCGGCTTCATCCCCGGCATCCGGCCCGGACCCCAGACCGAGCGGTATCTCAACCGCATCCTGACCCGGATCACCTTCCCGGGTGCTTTGTTCCTGGCGGCGGTGGCGCTGGTGCCGTCCGTCGTGATCGCCGTGCTGTTGGGGACCGGTGCCTCCTCGACGGGCCACGGGGCCGGCGCCAGCGGGGTGACCTTCGGGGGCATCTCCCTGCTCATCGCCGCCGGTGTGTCCCTCGAGACGATGAAGCAGATCGACAGCCAGCTCATGATGCGCAACTACGAGGGCTTCCTGAAGTAGGCCCGGGGCGCCGCAGGTGCGCCCGCCCGACGCGAGCCGGTGGTGAACCGGGCGAACCGGGCGAGGTGGCGCTGGTCCCCGTGGTGGGGCGGGAGTCGGCCCGGTTGGGAGCATGGGTGTCGCCCGCTCTAGCGTGTGACCCCGTCGCACGGCCGCTCGACGAGGAGAGGACCGCATCCGATGTCGCCGCTTCGCATGGTCATCCTCGGCCGCCAGGGTTCGGGCAAGGGCACCCAGTCCGCACGCATCGCCGACGCCTACGGGACGGTCCACATCTCCACGGGCGACATGTTGCGCGCCGCCGTCGCCGAGGGCACCGAACTCGGTCGGCGGGCCAAGGCGATCATGGACGCCGGCGAACTCGTCCCCGACGAGATCATGAACGGGGTGGTGGCCGAACGCCTCGCCAAGCCCGATGTCGTCGAGCGGGGTTTCCTCCTCGACGGTTTCCCCCGCACCCCCGACCAGGCCGAGGCCCTCGCCGCCATCTGCGACGGCACCGACCGGCCCCTGACGGTGGCTGTCAACCTCGAGGTGCCCGTCGACGAGGTGATGCGTCGCATGCTGGCCCGGGGCCGGGACGACGACACCGCCGAGGCCATCGCCCGCCGCCTCGAGCTCTACGAGGAACAGACCGCCCCCCTGCTCGCCTGGTTCGCCGAGCGGGGACTGCTCGAGACCGTCGACGGCCTCGGCACCGAAGACGAGGTCTTCGAACGCCTGCGGGCGGTCATCGACGCCCGCCTCGACAGGGCGGCCGCGGGCTGACGAGAGCGGGCCTCATCCCCCGGCGGTGGCCCCGGCGGCGTCACCCGGCCTGATCCCGCCCCGTCCCACCGGGTCACCCGCCGGCGCGGGTTGGTCGCGACCACGACGTCCGGTAGCGTTGTGGACCGGCCGTGGGCTCTCCACGGCCATCCGCGCCCGGCGAATGCCGGTCGTTCAGGAGGTTCCGCCCTGGCCAAGCCGAAGGAAGACGCGATCGTCCTCGAGGGGACCGTCAAGGAGTCTCTGCCCAACGCCATGTTCCGGGTGGAGCTCGAGAACGGCCACGAGGTGCTCGCGCACATCAGCGGCAAGATGCGGATGCACTACATCCGGATCCTCCCGGGCGACCGGGTGCAGGTGGAGCTCACCCCCTACGACCTGCAGCGGGGCCGGATCACCTACCGCTACAAGTGAGCCCGTCGCCGAGCCCACCCGGGCCGGCGTCACCGGCTTCACGACACACCACCGCTGGGCCGGCCGTCACCACCGGTCCGCCCGAGACGGCCCCCGGGCCGGGAGTCACGATGAAGGTTCGACCGAGCGTCAAGACGATGTGCGACAAGTGCAGGGTGATCCGCCGCCACGGGCGCGTGATGGTCATCTGCGAGAACCCCCGTCACAAGCAGAGGCAGGGCTGACATGGCACGCATAGCCGGCGTCGACATCCCGCGCGAGAAGCGGGTCGAGATCGCCCTCACCTACATCTACGGCATCGGGCGGTCGACGGCCCAGCAGGTGTGCACCGCCACCGACGTGAACCCCGACACCCGGGTGCGCGACCTCACCGACGACGAGGTCGCCCGCCTGCGCTCCTTCATCGACGCCAACCTGAAGGTCGAAGGCGATCTGCGTCGCCAGGTCGACCAGGACATCAAGCGCAAGATGGAGATCGGCTGCTACCAGGGTCTGCGCCACCGGCGGGGTCTGCCCGTGCGGGGTCAGCGCACCCACACCAACGCCCGTACCCGCAAGGGGCCCAAGCGCACCGTGGCGGGCAAGAAGAAGGTCCGCAAGTAAGCCCGCCGTGGCGGGCTATCCGCCACGGCCCCGACCAGCCCGACTGGTACTCACCGAGGAAACGACACGCACATGGCGAAGCCGGCAGCGGGTGGACGACGCCCCCGCAAACGAGAGCGCAAGAACATCACCCACGCGGTGGCCCACATCAAGAGCTCGTTCAACAACACGATCATCTCGTTCACCGATCAGCAGGGGAACGTGATCTCGTGGGCGTCGGCGGGCAACGTGGGCTTCAAGGGCTCGCGTAAGTCGACCCCGTTCGCGGCCCAGATGGCCGCCGAGCAGGCGGCCCGCCGGGCCATGGAGCACGGGGTGCGCAAGGTCGACGTCCGCGTCAAGGGACCGGGGTCGGGTCGCGAGACCGCCATCCGGTCGATCCAGAACACCGGCATCGAGGTGACGGGCATCACCGACGTCACCCCGGTGCCCCACAACGGGTGCCGCCCCCCGAAGCGGCGGAGGGGTTGACGTGTCTCGCTACACCGGTCCACGCGCCCGCGTCTCGCGACGCCTGGGCACCAACATCTGGGGAACCAAGGGCGAGACCATCGCCCTCGACAAGCGGCCCTACCCCCCCGGTGAACACGGCCGTTCCCGCCGGCGGGGCTCGGTGTCGGAGTTCCTCGTGCAGCTCCAGGAGAAGCAGAAGGCCCGCTTCACCTACGGCCTGACCGAGCGCCAGTTCCGCAACCTGTTCGCCGAGGCCGCCCGTCGTCGCGGTGTGACCGGCGAGAACATGCTCCAGCTCCTCGAGCTGCGCCTCGACAACGTCGTCTACCGTGCCGGCTGGGCGGCGACCCGCCCCCAGGCCCGCCAGTTCGTCAACCACGGTCACGTCGACGTCAACGGACGGCGGGTGACCATCCCGTCGTACCGCCTGCGCAAGGGCGACAAGGTCGCCCTGCGGCCCAAGGCCCGCGACTTCACCGTGGTGCAGTGGAACCGCGACGTCCTCGACCGCACGCCGCCGGCCTGGCTGGAGCGCGGCGAGGACGACTTCGAGATGCTCGTCCGCGAGGTCCCCGTCCGCGAGCAGATCGACGTCCCCATCCGCGAGCAGCTCATCGTCGAGCTCTACTCGAAGTAAGCCCTCCCCACGGCCGAGGAACCATCATGCTCGTCATCCAGCGTCCGACCGTCGAGGCCGTCGAAGAGGCCGAGGGCAACCGTCAGCGGTTCGCCGTCGGTCCCCTCGAGCCCGGCTTCGGCCACACCATCGGCAACTCCCTGCGCCGGACCCTGCTGTCCTCCATCCCGGGGGCGGCGGTCACCCAGGTGCGCTTCGACGACGCCCTCCACGAGTTCGACACCATCAGCGGTGTCGCCGAGGACGTCACCGACATCATCTTGAGCCTCAAGGACCTGGTGCTGCGCGTCCACGCCGAGGAGCCCGTCACCCTGCGCCTCGACGTGCGGGGTCCCGCCGAGGTGACCGCGGCCGACATCCAGCCCCATCCCGACGTCGAGATCCTCAATCCCGATCTCGCCATCGCCACCGTCAACGCCAAGGGGCGCCTGGCCCTCGACCTCACCGTCGAGCGGGGCCGGGGCTACCTGTCGGCCGACCGGGCCCTCGAGACCCCCACCATCGGGGTCATCCCCGTCGACGCCATCTTCACCCCGGTCCGTCGGGTCGCCTTCAGCGTCGAACCCACCCGTGTCGAGCAGTCGACCGACTACGACCGCCTCGTGCTCGACATCGAGACCGACGGCTCGATCAGCCCCCGCGAAGCCCTGGCCTCGGCCGGTGCGACCCTGCGCAGCCTGGTGCAGCTCGTCGAGGAGATGAGCGACGAGCCCCAGGGACTCGAGCTGGGCGAGGCCGCCGACGTCGTGACCGGTGGCCCCGACATGGCCCTGCCCATCGAGGATCTCGACTTGTCGGAGCGTCCCCGCAACTGCCTCAAGCGCGCCCAGATCAACACCCTGGGCGAGCTGCTCCAAAAGACCGAGGACGACCTGCTGGCGATCACCAACTTCGGCCAAAAGAGCCTCGACGAGGTGGTGGCCAAGCTCGACGAGCGGGGTCTGTCGCTCCGCACCCGTGACTGACGAGGAACGCCAACGATGCCCGCACGACCCCGCAAGGGCCGCCGTTTCGGCGGCAGCGCCTCCCACCAGAAGGCCATGATGGCCAACCTCGTGGCGTCCCTGATCGCCGCCGAGGGGATCGTGACCACCGAGGCCAAGGCCAAGGCCATGCGTCCGATCGCCGAGAAGATGATCACCAAGGCCAAGAAGGGCGGCCTGCACAACCACCGCCAGGTGGTCCGCTTCCTGCGTGACCGCGAGATGGCATCCAAGCTCTTCGACGAGATCGGACCCCGCTACGCCGATCGACCCGGGGGCTACACCCGGATCGTGAAGCTGGGTCCGCGCCAGGGCGACAACGCCCCCATGGCGCGCATCGAGCTGGTCTGAGCCGGCCGGGGCGGCGCCGCCTCCCGTGCCCCCCACCGGCACCGC
>RFFY01000474.1 GCA_003697065.1 Actinomyces sp.
CTGTTGGAGGCGGTGGCGGCCCTGGAAGCGGCGTGTGCCGCGGTGCGGGTGAAGGCCACCGCGGCCATCGACGCCTTGAGCGATGCCGGGGCCGATGGGGCCTCGTCGTGGAAGACGATCTCGGGGTGCTCCGAGCGTGAGGCGCGCCGCGCCAAGAAGCGCGCCCAGGTGCTCGGGGAGATGCCGGCGGTCACCGACGCTCTTTCGGCGGGTCGCCTGAACGCGGAGACCGCGGATGTGTTGGTGGAGGCCGCGGGTCGGGCCGGGACCGAGGCCGTGGAGGGTGAACTGTTGGGGTTGGTGGCCGGCGCCGATGCCGACGGGGCGCGCCGGACCGTCGAGCGCTGGTTGACGAAGCGCGAGTCGGCGGCGGATGTGGAGGCGCGTCTGGCCCGTCAACGCCGCCGGCGCCGCGGCTGGCGCCACCGTGACACGGGCTCGGGCATGTGGCGCTTCGGGTTCGAGTTGGACTCGGTGACCGGCGCCGCGGTCGCCCAGGTCCTCGACACCGAGATGGACCGCCTGTGGCGCCACGACGGCGGCCGCGACGGCACCCCCGACCAGGTGCGTTCGGTGGAGCAGCGCCGCGCCGACGCCTTCACACGCTTGATGGGTGTCGACTCGCCCGTCGAGTCCGACCGCGACCTGCCCGCCGAGGCCGGTGGCCGCGGCCGCCTGGAGCTCATCGCGGTGGCCGACGTCGGCGTGCTCGCTGGTATCGATCCCGAGGGGCGCTGTGAGATCGTCGATACCGGACCCGTCCCCCCGACACTGCTCGCCGAATTGATCGAGCGCTACGACACCCGCATCAGCGGAGCCATCTTCGCCGGGCCGGGCCGGCCCCTGTGGCTCGGACGCGCCCGCCGCCTCGCCGATACCGCCCAACGCCTCGCTTTGGCCCTGCGCGACGGCGGCTGTGTCGTGTGCGGGGCACCCTTCGCCCACACGCATGCCCACCACGTCGAGCCCTACGCCGATGGTGGGCGCACCGACATCGACC
>RFFY01000475.1 GCA_003697065.1 Actinomyces sp.
GACGATCACGCCGACGACTCGAGCGACGCCTCGTCGGTCGACGACACGACCCCGGCGCCCACCACGACCGCCCCGGCTGACGTGTTGGGCTGAGCGTCGACCGTCCACGGCGACGGTACGAGATCATCCGGTACGGGGCCGCCCTTCGTGGGCGGCCCCGCCGCGTCCACCACCGGCGGTGTTCCGGCGGCACGAGGTCCGACGACCTGACAGGATCGGCACCGTCCCCGCGCCAAGACGCGAGGCCCGAGACCACCGGAGGAACCGCCATGGACACCGCCATCTTCGTGGGCCGCATCCTTTTCAGCCTGATCTTCGTGGGCAGCGGCCTGATGGGACATCTGCTGCAGGCCGACCAGACGGCGGCCTATGCCGAGTCGAAGGGCCTCCCGGCAGCCAAGCCACTCGTCCAGTTGAGCGGGCTGGCCATGCTGGCGGGAGCGGCGGGTGTGATCCTCGGCATCTGGATGGACCTGGCCTTCCTCGGTCTGGGCATCCTGGTGCTGATCATCGCCGTCGTCATGCACCCCTTCTGGAAGTACGAGGGTGCCGAGCAGCAGGCCGAGATGCCCCACTTCATGAAGAACCTGAGCATCGCCGGCGCCTGCCTCATGATGTTCGGCGTGGTCGCCGGCCTGGGCTACGACGCCGTGTCGATCACCGGTCCGGTGATCGAGCTCGTCTCACCCGTTCACCCCTGACCGACCCGGCCGGTCGACACGGGCGCCACCGGACGCCACCGGAGCGCGCCGAGGGGGACGGCACGTGGCCGTCCCCCTCGGAGACCGGACCGGGGTCCGGAGCCTGATCGTGGAGCTGGAGGGAATCGAACCCTCGTCCGTCGGGTGGTCACCGGATGCGCTACGACCATTCCCGTGGCTGCGGCTCGCGGCTGCCGCCCCGCCGGGTCGGGTGGGCCCGGAGGCCCGGCCGCCGGGTCTTTCCCCGGTGTCAGCGGTCTTTCCCTGCCGTCAGCGGTCTGTCCCTGCCGTCACCACCGCTTCTGGTGCCGGGCTGCGGTGGTCAGGCCCCGCGTACCCTCACGGGTCGCAGTGACCCTCGTTCACCTGATCGAGATCAGGCGGCGAGAGCGAGATCGTCCGTGTTGGCGTCTCTTGTGGTGCCCCGTTTAAGGAGTCTGAGCAACTCCGGTCGCACATCTCGGCATCCTGGTCCCGACGTCGAAACCGATCAGCCCCGTGTTGTCAAACAACGGGTACCGGGAGTCTGTTCCACCGACGAGGTGCCGGCGGCCCCCCGGGACCCGTCATCAGGGTACAGGCCCGGCGTGACGGGCGGCCGTCGGAGCGGCCGTCCCCCAGCCCCGCAGCGACGCCTGCGGGGTCAGCGACGGCGGGCCCGGGCCATGGCCCGGCGGGCCTCGCGCTCGGCATCGCGTTCGGCGATGGCACGCCTCTTGTCGGCCTTGGTGCGGCCCCGGGCCAGGGCGAGCTCGAGCTTGGCCCGGCCGTCACGGAAGTAGAGGCGCAGGGGAACCAGGGTCAGGGGCTCCCGGGCCAGGCGCTCGGCCAGACGGTCGATCTCGCTGCGGTGGGCGAGGAGCTTGCGGGAGCGGCCGGGGTCGGGGGCGAAGGCGGTGGCGGCCCGCGAGTAGGGCGTGATGTGCAGTCCGTGGAGCCAGAGCTCGCCCCCGTCGACCGACGCCCAGGCGTCGTCGAGGCGGACCCGGGCCTCGCGCAGCGACTTGACCTCGCTCCCGCGCAGGACGATGCCCACCTCGAGGGTGTCGAGGATGTCGAAGTCGTGGCGGGCGCGCCGATTCGACGCCACCAGGGTCGTGCCGGGGGGTAGCCGGTCCTTCGAGCGCCGTGCCGCCATGGGCGCCCACGCTACCGGCCGGCATCGGGTCGAGAGACGGTCCCGGCACCTAGCATCGGGCCATGGGGCGTGCCCGTACCGGTGGTCCCGGCCCGGGCCGGTCGCTAGCCGTGGGACTGGCCGTGGTGGTCGGGCTCGTGTCCGTCGCCTGCGGACGGGCGGCGGACGAGTCCACCTCCGCCGACGTGATCGCCGGCACCACGACCACCGCCGCCGTCACCCTGCCCTCGGTCGTCGCCGCGCCCACCACCGGCGTCGGGGCCGCGCCGGGGGGTGCCGACCTCGCACCCCTGCGGGTGGGCGTCGCCCTCGTCGACTTCGAGCGCCTCGTCGATCTCGGCCTGCTCCCCGCCGGATGGGGCGACCAGGAGCGACTCTGGCGCCTCGTGGCCGACGGGCTGGACCGCCGTGGGGGCGTGGCCGGCCATCCCCTCGAGCTCGTCTTCTCCCGCTACCTGCCCGTGGGCGAGATCGAGGCCCGCGAGACCTGCCTGCGCCTGGTCGACGACGAGCGCGTCCACGCCGTGGTCGGGGCCTTCGTGGGACCGGCGTCGGGGGCCAACGACTGCTTTCTCGAGCGCGACGATCTCATCGTGGTCGGGGGGACCCCGCCCGAAGAGCAGGTCCGGGCCGCCCGCGCCGCCTTCGTCGGTGACGCCATCCTCCCGTCGCGGGCGGTGCCGGCCCTCTTCGACCTGCTCGAGCGCGAGGGGCGACTCGACGGTCAGACGGTGGCCGTCGTCGCCTCGGCCCCCCACCGCTCCCGGGTCGAGGAGATCGTCGTCCCCGAACTGCGCGCCCGCGGCATCGATCCTCTCGTGCACATCGACGACGTCGTCGACACCGACCTGGTGGCCGAGGAGGCGTTCTGGGACGTGACGGCCGAACGCCTCCGGGTCGAGGGGGTGACAGCCGTGGTCCTCGACGGCGACGTCTCGGTGGCCCTGGCCGGCATCGCCCGCAACGAACTCGAGGTGCAGCGCTGGGTGCTCGACGCCGATCTCCTCGCCAACCTGGCCGCCTTCGTGGCGCCCGCGGATGCTGCCGGGGCGGTGGCCCTCGGGTCCCTGACCCCCGACGAGGAGTGGGACGACCCCGAGACCCGGGTGTGTGTCGACGACGTGGCCGCCGCCGGGGTCGAGCTCGTGCGTCCGTCCCTGGTCGCACCGGGCGACGAGGACCGGGCGGCGGCCGTGCGTACGGCCTGCACCTGGCTCGGCCTCCTCGACGCCGTGGGCGACCGGGCGGGCCCGGGCCTGGACGCCGCGTCCTTCCGGCGGGCCGCCGAGACGGCCGGCGAGCTCGAGTTGCCGGGCATGCGCTACGCCTCACTGGGCGTCGACAAGCCCGACGCCGACGACGGTGCACGACTCGTGGTCTTCGACCCCACCGTCGGTGACCGGGGCGGGCTGCGGCCCCTCACCGAGCTCGTCGACCTGACCCCGTGACCGGCACGGCACCGCCGGTGACCGGGGGTGGACGGTGCCGGTGGGGCTGCCGGCACCCACGGTGGCGGCTAGGGTCGGGCGCCGATGGTGACGATCGCCGCCACCGTGGCCGACGAGATGATCGCCCACGCCATCCGGGGTCTGCCCGACGAGGCGTGCGGCCTCGTCGCGGGCCCGCCCGGCGCCGATCATGTCGAGCGCTTCTACCCCCTGCGCAACGCCGCCGCGTCCTCGCGCCTGTACCGCATCGACGGACGCGAGATGATCGAGGTCGAACGCCGGGTCGACGCCGAGGGCCTCGCCGTCGTCGGCGTCATGCACTCCCACACCCACACGACGAACTACCCCTCGCCGACCGACGTGGCCGACGCCGCCGGCTTCGATCCCTTCGGCGCCTGGCTGTTCTGGATCGTCTCGCTGCGTCACGCCGACCCGTCCCTGCGCTGCTACCGGATCCTCGACGACACGATCACCGAGCTCGGCGTCGACCTCGTCGGCCGGCGCGCCTGAGTCGGGCATCCCGGTCTCGGACGAAGGGCCCGGTCCGGGTCCGAGGGCCCGGGTCGAAATACCCGGACCGGTCGCAGCGTTGTGCCTGATGTGGAAGCCACCCGCACACGCGACACCACCATCACGGGACGGGATCGCTACACAATCAGCACCCACTGGTGGCACC
>RFFY01000476.1 GCA_003697065.1 Actinomyces sp.
CACCGCCGTGTTCGCCTTCAACGACATCGTGGCCACGGGCGTGCTCGACCGTCTCGACGACCTCGGCCTCGGCGTCCCCGACCGGGTCAGCGTCGTCGGCTACGACAACACCCACCTGGCCGGGCTGGCCCACATCTCGCTCACCACCGTCGACCAGCCCCGGGCCGAGATGGGGCGCCTCGCCGTGGAGGTCCTCCTGGAGCGCATCGACGAGCCCGACCGGCCACCGCGCCGCCACGTGCTCGCCCCCACCCTCGTCGTCCGCCGCACCTCGGGGCCGGTCCCGTCATGAGTGCCACCGAGCTGCGGGTCGGCGTCATCGGCACGAGCTGGTGGGCCGACGCCATGTACCTTCCGGCGCTCACCGCCCACCCCCGCAGCCGGGTGGTCGCCGTCTGCGGACGCGACCCCGACCGTACCGCTGCCTTCGCCGAACGCTGGCGGGTTCCCCTCGCCACCACCGACCCGTCCCGCCTCCTCGACGCCGTCGACGCCGTGGTGGTCGCCACCCCCAACGACACCCACGCCCCCCTCGCCGCCGCCGCCATCGACGCCGGCGTCCACCTCTGTCTCGAAAAGCCCGTCGCCCTCGACGCCCCTACCGCCCATGACCTGGCGTGCCGGGCCGAGGCGGCCGGGCTCGTCACCCTGGTGCCCTTCACCTACCGCTGGATGCCCCACAACCGTTTCGTCCACCACCTCGTGCACTCAGGCGCGGTCGGAAGGGTCCACCACGCCAGCCTCCGCTACTACGCCGGCTATGCCCTGCGACCCGGTTACCAGTGGCGCTTCGACCCCGCGGTGGCGGGTGCCGGGGTCGTCGGCGACCTCGGGTCCCACTGGCTCCACCTGGCGCGCTGGTGGTTGGGCGAGTGCGACGCCGTCGCTGCCCATGTCGGCCACCACGCCGAGCGGGGCCCGCGTCCCGACGGACGCCCCTACGAACCGGCCGAGGACGCCGCCACCATCACCCTGCGACTCGCCGACGGGGCCTGGGTGTCGATCATCGTGAGCGCCGTCGCCCACGAGGGCGGACCTTTCGGCCAGAGCCACCAGGCCGAGGTGCACGGATCCGACGGCACGATCCACGCCCTGTGCGACTGGGACACCGTCCAGGAGGTCCGCTACGCGCCCGCCGGGGGCGCCGAGAAGCCCCGCCGGGTCGAGATCCCCGACGAGTTCTGGGGCGGCGCCCGCCGGGCCCGAGTGATCGACACCTACCACGACGTGTTCCGCAGCGGCGACGCCATGACCCGGGCCTGGCTCGACGCCGTCATCGAGGGTCGGGCGATCGAACCCGACCTCGCCGAGGGCGCCCGGGTGCAGACCCTCATCGACGCCGCCCTGGCCAGCGCCGCCTCCGGCGGTGGCTTCGTTCCCGTGGACTAGGGTGCGCCGCCATGCTCGATCACGTCTTCACCGACGCCATCGGCGCCCTGCGCGACGCCTTCGAGCAGGCCCTCCTCGAACGCCAGGCC
>RFFY01000477.1 GCA_003697065.1 Actinomyces sp.
CACCGCCGTCGTGCTCGCCCTGTCCCAGCTCGGGGTCGAGACGACGATCCTGTCGATCGCGGCGGCCGCCGCCCTGTTCGGATCGGCGGCGGCCTTCGCTCTCGTGGTCGGGGTGTCGAGCCGCCAGGTCGGCGGGGAGCTGGCCGCCGGACGCTACCTCCAGCGTCTGGTGCGGGCCGGTGACCGCATCGAGCTCGACGGCGATCGCCTCGAGGTCGTCGCCGTCCATCCCGCCACGGTGGAACTGCGTCGGCCCGACGGGGCGAGTCGACATCTGCCCCATTCCCGCCTCCTGGCCGAGGGCTTCGTCGTGCACCATCGGTCGGGCGAGGCCGACTGAGCACCTGGGTCGAACGGCCCATTTCGGCGCGACGGGCGGATTTCGCGCGACTTTCACCGGGGTTCGTGCGTCGTACGGGTGAGACCGCACCACGCGGGACGGACGCATCGGATTGGACTCCCGATCGGACACCGGGACGGGGACCGCACAGGCGGTCCCCGTCTCGCGTCCGGCGTCGGGGCGGTGCCCGGTCGGTCCACCAGGGCTCCTCCTACACTGCCGGCGATGGCGTGGGGCCCGCTTTCTCGACGCGCCGCCGTCGCCGCGGCCCTCGCCGTCGGCGCGGCCGCCTGCACCGTCGGTGAGGGGGCCGGCGGTGATCCGGCGCCCGCCAGCTCGGCCCCCGCTGCCGCGTCCGGGGAGGTCGACACGGTGGTGTCCCACGGCACCTTGCGCATCGAGGACGAGACGGCCGCCCTCGATGCCGCCTGCGCCGCCCCCGGCGCCGGTGAGATCGTCATCGCCGCCGTCGGGACCCTCGAACCCTCGGGCCGGTCCGTCGAGGTCTACTTCCAGGCCTACCTGGCCGATCCCTACATCGCCGTGACCGTCGACGACGGCGAGTCGACCGAGCTCCTCGAGGCCAGCCTCGACGAGCGCCTTGAGGTCTTCGTCACCGGCCACCGGGTGGCCGCCGGGGCCATCCGCTTCGTGCGGAACCTCGACCTCGACACGGGCACCGGCGAGTTCGTCGGCTTCGGCTCGATCGACGTGGACTGCGGCGCCTTCGCCCGTGACCTCCCCGCTCCCGCCGACGACGGCTGAGCCGGGTCC
>RFFY01000478.1 GCA_003697065.1 Actinomyces sp.
CCACGTCGGCGCCCGCCCCGGCGAGCAGGTCGTAGTGGTAGGCCGCGGTCAGGTCCGAGGCGCTCTCGTAGAAGCCGTCACCCCAGGGAGTGGAGGGGGTGAGGGAGCCCGGGGCGTGCTCGTCGCCGAGGCGGTGCCACAGGAAGATCAGGGCACCGGAGTGCTCGGGAGAGCACGCCGCGTCGGCCGGGCCCGGTCCGCCGGCCGCCGTCTCGGCCGCCCGCGACGCCGTCACCGGAGCAGGCGGAGTCACCGGAGCCGCCGACGAGTCCGGGGAGGCCGCCACCTCGTTCGTCGCGTCTGTCGCCGCGCCGGTGGCGCCACCGGAGCAGGCGGCAGCGAGGAGGACGAGGACCAGGGCCAGGGCGAGACCACCGGACGTGCTGGGTCGGATCGGGCACCGGGGAACTGTGCGGGGGATCCTCATGCCTCCACGATCGGCTCCGGCCGCTATCAGTCGATGACCGGGTCGTGAGGATCCGATGAAGCGCCGGCCAGCCAGGAGGGCACGGCTCTCAGGCCGGGGCCGTCACCCCGACGTTGTCGATGAGCCGCGCCCGTCCGAAACGCACCGCCCCCAGGAGACGGACCTCACCGTGCAGGGGGCCGTCGGCGGTCAGGGAGTCGGCCTGGACGGCGGCGACGTAGTCGAGGGTGGCCAGGGGCGCCTCGCCGATGACGGCGGCCATGGCGGCCTCGACCCGCCCGGGGTCGGTCTCGCCGCCGGCCACGAGCTCGGCCCCGTGCCGCAGGGCCCGGTGCAGGACCGGGGCCTGGGCGCGCTCCTCGTCGCTCAGGTAGACGTTGCGGCTCGACAGGGCCAACCCGTCGGGTTCGCGCACGATGGGACAGCCCACCACCTCGACCGGCAGCGAGAGGTCGGCGGCCATGGTCTGCACCACCCTCAGCTGCTGCCAGTCCTTTTCCCCGAAGTAGGCCCGGCACGGCCCGACGATGGCGAAGAGCTTCGCCACCACAGTGGCCACCCCGGCGAAGTGGGTCGGCCGCGACCGGCCCTCGAGGGGTTCGGACACCCCGGACACGGTGACGGTCGTGCTGGGGGGCCGGGGGTACATCTCCTCCACCGGCGGGGCGAAGACCAGGTCGGCCCCCTCCTCGGCGCACACGGCCAGATCACGTTCGAGGTCGCGGGGGTAGGCGTCGAGGTCCTCGCCGGGGGCGAACTGGAGGGGGTTGACGAAGATGGACACCACGACCAGGTCGTCGTGGGCCCGGGCGGCCGCCACCAAGGAGGCGTGGCCGGCGTGGAGATAGCCCATGGTCGGCACGAAGCCCACCCGGCGGCCCGCGGCACGGGCCCGGTCGGTGACCTCGCGCACCCGGGCGATCGAGCCGGTCGACTCCAGGGTCATGCTCCCGTGTCCTCCTCGTGGGCGGACCCCCGCCGCCGGTCGGCGGCCAGGCGTCGGGCCTCGGCGGCGAGGGCGTCGTAGGCGGCCAGTTCGCCGGCGCCGACGGCCGCGCGATGACGGGCGATGGTCTCCTCGTCACCGCGCGCCGCGGGTCCGGTGAGGGCCCGCGCCGGGCCCAGGGCGTCGACGTCGTCGAGGGATCCCCGCGCCAGCGCCACCAGGGCCTCGAGGGGGACACCGGCCCGCCGTCCGAGGCGCTCGGCCTGACCCAGGAGGGCGACGAGGTGGTTGGAGGCCACCACCGCCGCCGCGTGGTACAGGGCCCGGTCGTCGTCGGCGATGGTGAACGCCCGGCCCCCGAGCGCGTCCACGATCCGTCCGGCGACGGGATCACCCGCCACGGCGAACCACCCTCCCGACCTCAGGCGCCTCGCTCCGGTCTCGGGATCGGGCAGGGCCATGAGGGGATGCACGGCGGCGCGGCGGGGATGGGGGGCGAGCACCTCGAGCCCGAGGGAACCGGCGAGGTGGGCGACCACGGTGTCGGGCCGGGGCTCGATGGCCCGGGCCACCGGGGCGATGGCGGCGTCGGGGGTGGCGATGACGACCAGGTCGACACCGGCCGCGGCGTCGGTGACGTCGTCGCCGCGACCGAGGAGGTCGACCACGCTCCATCCCCGCCCCTCGAGCGCCGCGGCCAGTGACCGTCCCGCCCGTCCCGGCCCCACGATGCGCAGCCTCACCGTCACTCCCCGGGTCCGGCCCCGCCCTCGGCGTCGGCCGGGGTGGCGGGGGCGAGGTCGGCCACCCGCACGATGTCGGGCACCGCCGCCGGGTCGTAGCCGGCCGGCAGGAGGTCGGCGGCGACATCGGCGAGGGGGACGAGGACGAAGTCCCGCTCGAACATGCGGGGGTGGGGGACCTCGAGGTCGGGTTCGTCGACCGTCTCCCCGTCGATCCACAAGACGTCGACGTCGAGGGTGCGGGGCCCCCAGCGTTCGCGGCGCACCCGTCCCGCCGCCCGCTCCCGGGCCCGGGCCACCTCGAGGAGCTGGCGGGCCGACAGGGTCGTCCGCAGCTCGACGACGCAGTTCAGGTAGGGGCCCTGTTCGGGCCCGCCCACCGGCGGGGTCTCGTACACCCCGGACACGGCCACGACGTCGGGCAGGGCACGCACCGCCGCCTCGAGGTGGGCCCGGCGGTCGCCCAGGTTCGAGCCCAGAGCGAGCAGGGCCCGGCGGGACGTGGTGGCCACGGTCACCGGCGCCGGGTCACCGACACGCCCGCCGACGCCAGGTCCTGGGGCACCGGCGGGCGGAGCTTGCGGACACGGACAGTCACCTCCGCGACCCGCGTGTCGACGAGGACCGCCTCGGCGAAGCGCTGGGCCATCCGTTCGAAGAGCTGGAAACGCTCGTCGGCGGCGACCGCCTCGAGCCGGGCCAGCACCGCCCCGTAGTCGAGGGTGTCGGCGAGATCGTCGGAGGCGGTGGCGGCGTCGACGTCGGCGACGATGTCGACGTCGAGCTCGTAGGGCTGACGCCGGTCCTGTTCCTCCGGCAGCACCCCGCACAGGCAGGCCAGGCGGAGGCCCCGCAGCTCGAGGACGACGCTCACCGGGTGCCGCCCACCTCGTCGGGGGTCGACGCCGACCCGGGCGCCAGGTCGGACCCTGCGCCGCCGTCGGGTCGCTCCGCCGCGCCGGCGCCGGTCGGCACCTCGGCGCTGGTGGGCAGGCGCTCGAGGTGGGTCACCAGGAGGCGCGCTCCCGGACCGAGCTCGCGTTCGAGGAGCTGCTCGGCCGCGGAGATGGCGTGGGGCGGGTGGGGCACCAGACCCGACCACACCAGGTGGCTGGCGACGATGCCCGCCACCGCGTCGCCCACCTCGTCGTGATGGACCACGATGCGCTCCCCCCGACCGAGCAGGTCACGCAGGGCGACGAGCACCTCGAGCAGGGCCTCGGGGCCGGCGCCGGTACCCGGGAACGGGACGTGGTGGAAGGCCACCCCCAGCTCGTCGTAGTTGTGCAGGTTGTGGGTCGACGGCAGCAGGGAGACGATGCGATCGAAGCCCTGCTGTCGGATCCAGATGATCTCCTCCTGGCGGCGGACCCGGCGGTGGGTGTCCCCGTAGCCGCCCGGCCGCTCGCACACGGCGAAGCGCTCCTTGATGACCCAGTGGAAGTGACGGGGGACGATCCCCTGCGCCCACTTGCCTCTCATCGTGTCTCTCCCCCCACGCCGCTGCACCCTGGTGGCCCGACGACGACACCGCGAGGTTCGCCGACGACGGCCAGGGCCTCGACCGTCGGCGCCACGTCGTGGACCCGCACGACGGATGCGCCGAGCTCGGCGGCCCAGACCGCCCACGCCAACGACCCCTCGAGGCGGTCGTCGGCGCCGACAGCGTCGACGCCGTCGCTGGCCGCGGTCAATTCGCCGATGCTGCGCTTGCGGCTCACCCCGACCAGCACGGGGGCCAGCGCCACGAACTCGTCGAGGTGGGCGAGCAGCTCGAGGTTGTGGCGGGTGGTCTTGCCGAAGCCGAACCCGGGGTCGATCCAGACCCTGTCGACGCCCACCGCCTCGGCCCGGTCCAGGCAGTCCGCCAGGTGGGCCCGCACCTCGGCGACGACGTCGTCGTAGCGGGGGTCGTCCTGCATGGTGGCGCTGGGACCCCGTCGGTGCATGGCAACCCAGCCCATACCGGTCTCGGCGGCGACGGCCTCGAGAGAGCCCGACACGTCGTTGAGGATGGTGGCGCCGGCGGCGGCCGCCGCCCGGGCCACCTCGGGCTTGGTCGTGTCGACCGAGATCTCGGCGGGGACGCGGCCGGCGAGTGCGGAGATCACGGGCAGGACGCGGGCGAGCTCGACCTCGGTGTCGACGGGTCGGGCGCCCGGTCGGGTGCTCTCACCACCGATGTCGAGGATGGTCGCCCCCTCGTCCACCAGCCGCCGCCCGAAGGCGATGGCCCGCTCGGGGTCGTTCCACCGGCCCCCGTCGGAGAAGGAGTCGGGGGTGACGTTGACGATCCCCATGACGGCGGTGCGCATCGCCGTCACCCTACAGAGCGCGCCCGTGCAGCCCCAGCAGCTGCATCGCCTCCATGCGGGTGGCGGCGTTGGCCCGGAAGATGCCGTGCACGGCCGAGGTCACCGTCGTGGCCCCTGGCTTGCGGATCCCCCGCATCGACATGCAGAGGTGCTCGGCCTCCACCACCACCAGCACCCCACGCGGCTCGAGGGCCTGCTCGAGAGCGTCGGCGACCTGCTTGGTCAGACGTTCCTGCACCTGGGGCCGGCGGGCGAACCCGTCGACCACGCGGGCGAGCTTGGACAGGCCGGTCACCCGCCCCGTGTGGTTGGGGATGTAGGCCACGTGTGCCCGTCCGATGAAGGGGATCAGGTGATGCTCGCACAGGGAGTACAGGGGGATGTCGCGCACCATGACGAGCTCTTCGTGGCCGGCGTCGAAGGTGACCTCGAGGTGGGCGGCGGGATCCTCGTGCAGACCCCCGCAGACCTCGGCGTACATGCGGGCGACGCGCAGGGGGGTGTCGCGCAGCCCGTCACGGTCGGGATCCTCGCCGATGGCCTCGAGGATCGTCCGGACGGCCCCGGCCACCCGCTCGGTGTCGACGGGCGGGGCGGGGCTGTCGGCTGGGGAGCTGTCGGGGGTGGGGC
>RFFY01000479.1 GCA_003697065.1 Actinomyces sp.
AGCCCGCAGAGCGGACCCTCGAGCCCTACCGGGGGTACGGGGCCTGGGTCGACGTGTTCGACTACTCGCCGCCCTACGCCGGTGATCCGCCCCCGGTGACTCCCGGTGTGGTGGCCGAGATGGCCGACGTCGGCGTGCGCACCGTGTTCGTGCAGGCCGCCCGTCTCGACGAGCGTTCGCCTCGGGGCCTCGAGGACCCCTGGCTCCTGGCCGAGTGGCTGGTGCGGGGGCACCGGGCGGGCCTGTCGGTGGTGGGCTGGTACCTGCCCAAGTGGGCCGACGTGGCGGGAGAGGCCGACACCCGCCGCCTGGCCGCCCTCGCCGACTTCACGGTTCTCGGCGAGCGCTTCGACGGGGTGGCGGTCGACATCGAGTGGACGGCCGACGGGCTCGACCCGCTCGCGCGCGGCGAGCGCCTGGTCGTGGTGTCGGCCCGCCTGCGGGCCCACGTGGGCGACGATCCCCTCGGCGCCATCGTGTTGCCACCGGTGCTGACCGAGGTGGTCAACACCGACTACTGGCCCGAGTTCCCCTGGGACCGTCTGGCCGGTCTCTACGACGTGTGGCTGCCCATGAGCTACTGGTCGTTCCGCTCGGAGCGTTCCGGCTACGGCGACGGCTACGCCTACCACCTCGAGTCGGTCGAGCGGCTCCGGCGCGACCTGGGTGACCCCGCGGCCCCGGTCCACGGGATCGGCGGCATCGGGGGCGTGGACGGGGTGGACGACCCGCCCGACCCGCCCGAGCCCCTGGCCACCCTCGACGAGATCGAGGCCTTCGCCGCCGCCCTGGCCGACTCGGGCTCGGTGGGCGGTTCGATCTACGACTGGCGCACCCTGGAGCCGAGCGTGCGGGCGCGGGTGGCCGAGATGATCGCGGGGGCGGTGCAGGCCACGACGTCGTCGCCGTGACCCCGCCCCGCCGGGCCGGGGCGCCGCCGACGTCACGGAGCGCACCCGAGCACCCGGGCGACCCGGTCGGCGTCGGCCCGATCCAGCAGGGCGCACAGATCGTGGCGGGCCTCGTCGGGATCGGGCAGGTCGGCGAGGACCCAGCGCGAGAACGCGCCCTCGTCGAGCCAGGCGGCCACCGCCGGCGCCGGTGAACGCCAGGCCAGCGAGCCGTCGGCCACGAGGCGCCGCACCGCCTCCCAGTCGACCTCGGCGGCGAAGCGGGCCCGCCGTCGCCGGAGGGCCGACGCCGTGACCGAGCGCCCGGCGGCGAGAGGGTGCAGGGCCGACAGGACCCGCCAGGTGGGTGGTGACCCGCACGGTGCCGCGCACACCGCGGCGAGGCACCGATCGAGCCAGGCCAGGTCGACGAGGTCGACGCAGGGGACCGGGGGCGGGGGCGTGGGCGCGCCGAGCGCCCGGCGGGCCATGTCGGTGGCGAGCACGCAGGCGGTGACGGCGGCGGAGGTGTCGGCGACCGGCCGCCACACGACCCGACCGTCCCGCCCGACCGCCACCGCCGCCGGAGCGGGCCGGGTCACGGCGAGGGCCACGGCGGTGACCTCCCCGGCGAGCCGGTCGCCGACGAGGGGGGCGTCGTGGGGATGGCCGCTCCAGTTCCCGGTGACCGTCGCGGGCACCGGTCGGATCCGTCCGGCACCGTCGAGGGTCGCGAGCGCGGGTACGCCCGTGGCCGCCAGGGCGTCGACGAGGGCGGCGAGTCCGTCGCCGGCGGGTGGGAGCGACGGTGGGGCACCGACGGCGGCGTGGGGTCGGGTGTGGTGGGGGTCGCTGGACACCGGAGCCTCCGGGTACTCGCCAGGGGAGGCGGGCCCCGGCCCGCGAGGCCGTCGTGACGACGGGAACCCGACCCTAACGAGGGGGTGTGTCACCCAGCGCCCGGCCCCGGGGCGTGGGGTGGGCCGTCCCGGCGGCGCCCCGGGGGCCCGGGGGTGTCACAGGCCGTCTCTAGCATCGGCGCCGTGCCGGCCGGCGGCACCTAGGATCCCGAGGAGCACCACCCATGAGCGTCACGTCATGAGCGTCACGTCCACCGCGGCCAGCGGGGCGACGAACGCCCTCTCGACCCCGACGACCGACCAGACTCCCGACCCGACCAAGCGGCGCCGTGCGGCGATCACCCGAAGGAGAAGCGTGGCCGAACCGGCGCCCCGACCCACACCCGGCACCTCGCCGGCGCCGGCCGCGCCCGTGACCCCCGGTCGTCGCCGCTCGCCGCGGCGGGCCACCGTGACCTCGGCCTTCGGTGCCGGCCGGCGCGAGGGCCACGACGCGTCCGCCTTCTACGCCCGTTTCGCTCCGCCGGTGCTCTCCGACGACGACGCCGTGGCGGGCCCGGTCCCCCTCGCCGAACGGTGCCTGCACGGCGACGCCCGCGACATGCACCACCTCCCCGACGCCAGCGTCGCTTTGGTGGTCACCTCGCCGCCCTACTTCGTGGGCAAGGAGTACGAAGACGAGGTCCTGCGAGCCGCCTCCGGCGAGGCTCTGGGGCGGGTGCCGGGCACCTACGGCGAGTACCTCGAGCTCCTCTGGGAGGTCTTCGCCGAGTGCCGCCGCGTGCTCGAGCCCGGTGGGCGTATCGCCGTCAACGTGGCCAACCTGGGGCGCAAGCCCTACCGGAGCCTCGCCGCCGACGTGGTCGGCATCCTGTCGGATCTGGGCCTGCTCCTGCGGGGCGAGATCATCTGGCAGAAGGGGCGCTCGTCGAGCGGGTCGTGCGCGTGGGGGTCCTTCCGCAGTCCCGCCAACCCGGTCCTGCGCGACGTGACCGAGCGCGTGGTCGTCGCCTCCAAGGGGCGCTTCGACCGCGCCGTCGGGACGGCCGAACGGCGGCGCCGCGGCCTGCCCCACCGGGCGAGCCTCACCAACGACGAGTTCGTCGACGCCACCCGCGACGTGTGGGAGATCGATCCCGAGAGTGCCCGCAGGGTCGGCCACCCGGCTCCCTTCCCCGTCGAGCTGCCCCTGCGCCTCATCGACCTCTACACCTACGTGGGCGACCTGGTGTGCGACCCCTTCATGGGCTCGGGCACGACCCTGGCTGCCGCCCGACGTGCCGGTCGGGCCTGGGTCGGCTACGACCTCGACGCCGACTACGTCGACCTCGCCCGGCGCCGCGTGGCGGCCACACCCCTGCGCCCCGGGCTCGACCCCGCCGAGCTGGCGGCCTTCGCCATCGAGACGCCGGCGGCCCCCGCCGGCACCGAACCGGCGCCCCCGAGCGAGGTCGCCGACGACTTCGTGATGGCGGCCACCGCCCGCGCCCGCAAGGCCGCCGACCTCGTCGACGAGGCCCTCGCCGAGGCCGGCTTCGTCCCCGACGACGCACCGGTGCGCCTCGCCCGGCTGGGGCTCACCGTCGACGCCCGCGTCCGTGGGCGTGACGGCACCCCGTGGGTCGTGGTGGTGGCGGGGGGCTTCACCACCGTTCGTCCCGGCCTGCAGCGCGGCGACGCCGTGTGGCGGGTCCTGGCCCAGGCCCACCTGGTCGCCGCCGCCCGGGCCGCCGGTGAACTCGATCCCGCCACCCGCCTGCTCGTGTGCACCTCGGCGCTGCCCCGACGCGGCAGCGAGCTCGACCGGGCCCTGCGGGCCGCCGGGCCGGCTTCGGTCACCGACGTGATCCGGATCCTCGATCCCGCCGACCGGGGGCGTCTCGCCCGTCTCGCCGCCGGCGAGGCTCCCCTCGAGGGTTTCTGGGCGCCCGGCGACCTCGTCGACCCCTGAGCGGAGAGCTCGCCGCCGTGCCCGCCCTGCGCACCGAGGTCACCGAGATCGTCACCGGCTTGGCCATGCTGGGCTTCCCCAGCCTGGAGCGGGCGCTGGCGGTCCGACCCGACTGGATGCGCAACGTGGGTGCCGACGAGTTCGACCGCCTCGAGCGGTGCCACGCCGAGGGCCGCTACGCCGTCGAGTTCGCCACCGCCTGGGCCAACGGGCGGCGCTTCCTCGCCTCGCCCGACGCCCTCCGGGGCCGGGTCCCGGACCGGGTCGAGTGGAAGGGCCCCCATCGGCCGCCGGGCTACGAGCAGCTGCCCGCCGACCTACGCGTCGACCACGTCTACCTCGTCAGCTGCAAGTACGGCTCGGAGGTGCTCGCCAACGCCGGGCCCAGCCACCTCTTCGACCGCCGCCTGGCGGAACGGCGCGTCGACCGCACCGACTGGTACCTCCAGGTGGCCCCCGAGGCGTACCAGGAGCTCTACCGTGCCTGTCTCGACCACCTGGCCGAGACCGGGGCGGCGTTGGACACCGACGCCGGGCCCTGGCCCCGCCACGTGGGCGACCTGACCCCACGTCACCGGGCGGTCCTCAAGGCGGCGTTCCGGCGGCGCTGGCCACCGGCGGTCGCCGAGGTCTACCAGGGCTTCGCCTGGGCGGTGGCGGCAGCCTCGGCGGACCACTGGCGTCGTCGCCTGTCGACCCCGGCGCGGCGCGAGGAGATGCTGTGGCGGCTCCTGCGCCTAGAGGCCGCCCCCTACTTCGTGCTGGGGGCCGCCGTCGACGCCAGCCCCCTGCACTACCGCACCGCCACCCCCTGGGACTTCCGCGAGCGCCACCGGGTCAGAGCCTTCGACGTCTGGCCCGACCCCGTCGGCCAGCCCCTCGTGCGCTGGCGGGCCGAGGTCGACGACCGCGAACGCGGTGAGGCCCGCACCACCGAGGGCCACGTCGAGATCCGCTGGAGCCACGGCCGCTTCGCCGGGGTCCCCGAGGCCAAGGTCTACCTCGACACCCCCCACCACGAGGTGGCCGGTTACGAGCCGATCACCTGAGGTCCGGCGGGTCAGGGGTCGACGGCGCGCACGGCGGTGGCGGGCCGGCGCAGAGCCAGGGCCCGGGCGAGGCGGGCGTCGGAGAGCACGTACTCGGCCCGCTCCGCGGGCGACAGCTCGTGGATGGCCCCGCGATCGACCTCGACGGGCGGGAGGCCGACGAGACGGGCGATGGCCTTGAGCCCGCAGGCCAGCCCCAGCGACGCCCCCACGTCGGCACGGAAGAGCTGGTAGGCGTCGAGATGGCGGTGCCCGTACCAGCGGGCCCGGTAGGGCCAGCGGTGTCCGGCCAGAGGGGCGCGACGGCCGGCAAGTCGGGGATCGGGCCGCAGGACGAGACCGAGGCGGACGCTCAGGTGGCGGGCCCGGTCGGCGATGAAGGGCAGGTCGAAGCCGGCACCGTTCCAGGTCACGAGAACCCCCGGCTCGAGGGTGGCGAGGTGGTCGTCGAGGCGGCGCAGGAGGACGGCCTCGTCGGGGTCGTCGAAGACCCGGTCGACGCGGGGCTCGGCGGGGCTGTCGGGCGCCGAGGAGGCGACCGCCACGGCCACGATGGCCGAACGGCGGGGATCGAGCCCGTCGACGCTCGTGTCGGTCTCGATGTCGAGACCGTAGAAGACGGGGGCCATGACCTCACCGTAGGAGCCCCCTGTGACGCGCGCGCGGACCGGTCCCGGGCCGTGACCGCCACTAGGGTCCCGACGGTGACCGCGTGCGTGTTCTGCGCCATCGTCGAGGGCCGCGCCCCCGCCCACGTCGTCTGGCGGACCCCGGAGGCGGTGGCCTTTCTCGACCGGCGCCCCCTGTTCGCGGGCCACACCCTCGTCGTCCCGCCGGCCCACCACGAGACCCTGACCGATCTGCCCACCACCGAGGTCGGGGGCTTCTTCGCACGGGTCCGGGTGGTGGCGGGCGCCGTCGAGGAGGCGTGCGGTGCCGAGGGGTCCTTCGTCGCCATGAACAACCGGGTCAGCCAGAGCGTCCCCCACCTCCACGTCCACGTCGTCCCCCGACGTCGCGGCGACGGGCTGCGGGGCTTCTTTTGGCCCCGGACCCGCTACGGGGAGGGTGAGGCCGACGAGGTGGCCGGCCGCATCAGCGCCGCCCTGGGTACGGTCGCCGAGCTGCCCGGGGTGTCCTGAGCCCCGCGGCCAGGGACCCGGACTCTGATTCCCGGGTCAGGGCCCGGGCGACAGACGCACCCGAAAGAAGGTGGGCCAGCGCTTGCCGCCCAGCAGGAAGACGCCGTCGCCGCGGTGGGCGATCCCGTTGAGGACGTCACCGCCGGCGCGGTCGACCCGGTCGGCCACAGCGGCGGCCAGGGGTCGGGCGTCGACGGTGGCCGCCACGTGGCCGGTGGCGGGGTCGACGACGACGATCTCGTCGGTCTGCCACACGTTGGCCAGGACCCACCCGTCGACGCACTCGAGTTCGTTCAGACGGCTCACCGGGATCCCGTCGCGGGTGACGGGGACCGGTGCACCGACGGGAGCGAAGTCGACGGGCGAGCGTCGCCGCAGCGTGGCGCTGCCGTCGGACATGACGAGAACCCCCCGGTCGGCGCACAGACCCCAGCCCTCCCCGTCGTAGGTGAAGGTGGACTCGGGTGCCGCCGCCGTCCCTGCCGTCAGCTCGGCCAGGGGCCAGACGTGGGCCCGCCCCTCGCGCCAGGTGAGCTGGACCACCGAGGTCCCGCTCACCGTCAGGCCCTCGCCGAACTCGTCGTCGGCGAGGGCCACGCGGGTCGACACGGCGCCCGATTCGGCGTCGACGAGGCGGATCTCGGAGTGGCCGTACAGACCCGTGCTCTCGAGCACGAACTCGGGCGTCCCCCCGGACCCGGCGGGGACGAACTCCAGACCCTGGGTGAACGCCGTGTCGTCGTGGGGAACCTCGGTGAGGATCTCGACCCCCCATGTGGCGGCGGGGCCGTCGGCGGTCACCGGCGTGGGGAACCAGGGGGGCGGATCCGAGGGGGACGCCGGGACCGAGGACGCGGCGGACGCCGACGGTGACGGGGTGGTGGGGGTGGCGTCGGCCTCCGCCGGGACCGGGCCCGCCGGGGCCGAGGTCGGCGGCGCCGGCGTCGGATCCGGTGCCGGTGGAGTGGCGCAGGCGGCGGTGAGCACGGCGACGGCCACGACGAGCAGCGGGACCCGTGGGCGGGACCCGGACACGGTGGCGGCACGCACCCCCCGATCCTGCCAGACCGGGGAGTCCCAGCCGGGCCGGTCGACGGGGTGGCGCCGACCGGCCTGAGGCGGTGGACCCAGCCCGGCGAGCTCCGCGTGGGCCGGGGGGACGATTCGTTCAGGTGCGCCCGGCCCGGGTGCCGAGACCACGGGCGTCATCACCCTCTCGGGTCCGCGGGCCCGGGGGCGGGTGCCGCACGGCGGCCCGGATGGCCAGGTGGGAGCCGACCGGAGAGGAACAGGCGTGGATCGACCCGATCGAGAGACCTTCGCGGGCTCCGCCCTCGTCGTCACCGGCGCCGGCGGGCTCGTGACCCTGGTCGCCGTGTGGGCCACGTCGGCGGGCGTGCTGGGCGTCGACACCGTGACCGCCGTGGCGGCGACCGGCGCTGGGGTGACCGCCCTGTGCGCCCTGGCGGCGGCCGCCCACGGGCAGCTGGGGCCCGGATCGAGTCTGCGGGCGTTGAGCCACCGCGCCAGCCACGACGAGCTGACGGGACTGCCCAACCGGGAGGGTGTCCAGGACGCCCTGCGGGCGAGCATCGCCCGGGCCTACCGCCACAACCGCCACGTCGGCGTGCTGTTCTGCGATCTCGACGGCTTCAAGGCCGTCAACGACACGATGGGTCACGAGGCGGGCGACGAGCTCCTGTGCGCCTTCGCCGACCGCCTGCGGGCCAGCGTCCGGGCCGAGGACGTCGTGGCCCGCCTCGGCGGCGACGAGTTCGTCGTCGTCTGCGGCGACCTCGACCGTCCCGCCGAGGCCGTGGCCGTGGCCCGCAAGATCCAAAAGGCGGCCGAACGGCCCCTGCCGGTGGGCGACGACGAGGTGCGGATCACCCCCAGCATCGGGGTGGCCACCGCCTCGCGGCGCCGCCCGGCGGATCCCGACGGGCTGCTGGGTGAGGCCGACCGGGCCATGTACCGTGCCAAGCGCAACCGCCTCGGGGTGTGCGTCTACGACGACGGAACGCGTCGCGAGGACCTCGGGGCGCTGGCCGTCCAACGCGAGCTCGTGCCCGCTCTGGCCGACGGCCAGTTCCGGGTCCACTACCAGCCGGTCGTGTCGGTGGGCGGGCGGCGCTTCGTGGGGCTCGAGGCCCTGATCCGCTGGTATCACCCCGAGCGGGGGATCGTGGGCCCCGAACAGTTCCTCGCCGCCGCCGAGGAGACCGGACTGGTCGCCCGCCTCGGCGAGGTCGTGTTGCGTGAGGCCCTGGCCCAGCAGTCGGTGTGGAACCACCTGGCCGAGGAGGCCCGTGAGCTGACGATCTCGGTCAACGTCGCCGAGCGCCAGCTCGTCGACCAGGGTCTGGCGGATCGGATCGACGAGCTGTTGAGGTGGGCGGGGATCCCG
>RFFY01000480.1 GCA_003697065.1 Actinomyces sp.
GTCATCGTGGTCGGCGCGGCCCTGCTCATGGCCGACCACCTCGCCCGCGAGGGCATCGACGGTCCCGAGATGTACGCCCTGATGCTGGTGTCGGCGGCGGGGGGCGTGGTCATGGCCGGGGCCGACGACCTCGTGGTGCTCTTCCTCGGGCTCGAGACCCTCTCGATCGCCGTGTACGTCATGGTGGGCCTGCACCTGAAGCGGCTCGAGTCCCTCGAGGCCGGACTCAAGTACTTCGTGATGGGCGCCTTCTCGTCGGCCTTCCTGCTCTACGGCATCGCCCTGGTCTACGGCGCCACCGGGTCGACCAACCTGGTGACCATCTCGGCCTACCTGGGCAGCGTCGTGATCGCCGACGACGCCATGTTGCTGGCGGGCTTCGCCCTGCTGCTGGTCGGTTTCGGCTTCAAGGTGGCGGCCGTGCCCTTCCACGCCTGGACCCCCGACGTGTACCAGGGTGCCCCCTCCCCGGTGGTCGCCTACATGGGCGGAGCGGTCAAGATCGCCGCCTTCGCCGCTCTTGTGCGCACCTTCGTCGTCACCTTCACGGTCTACAGCGACGACTGGCGTCCCGCCGTGTACGCCCTCGCCGTCGCCACCCTGGTCGTGGGTGCCGTGCTGGCCGTGGTCCAGGGGGACGTGAAGCGGATGCTCGCCTACTCCTCGATCGTGCACGCCGGCTTCGTCCTCGTGGCCGTCGAATCCGCCGGCGACCGGGGGGTGGCGGCCGCCCTGTTCTATCTGGCCACCTACGCCGTGCTCGTCCTCGGCAGCTTCGGGATCATCACGGTGGTGTCGGGTCCCGGCGACCGCGCCACCCGCCTCGCCGATCTCGACGGCCTGGCGGCCCGGCGCCCCGCCCTGGCGTTGGCGTTCACCGTCCTGCTCCTCGCCCAGGCCGGCGTCCCCCTCACCAGCGGGTTCGTGGCCAAGTTCGAGGTCGTCACCGCCGCCGTCGACGCCCACTCCTACTGGCTCGCCGGAGTGGCCATGGTGGCCGCCGTCGTGGCCGCCTTCGTCTACCTGCGCATCCTGTTGTCGCTGTATCTGGGACGGCCCGCCGCCGACGCTCCGGCCATCGCCGTTCCGGGTCTGGCCGGGGCCGTCATCGCCGTCGCCGTGGCCGTGACCCTGGTGGTGGGCATGGTCCCCGGCCCCCTCCACGATCTGGCGACCGATGCCGTGCCCCGTCTGATCCTGGGCGCCTGAGGCCGTGGCGTGGGGGCGCGGCGGGATCCGGTGCCCTGGGACGAGGCGCGGGAGCTCCTCGTCATCGTCCTTGCCGCCGCCGCCCTGCTGTGGATCCTCCAGCCCGTCGTCGAGGTTCTCACCGACGGTGTCGGCTACGGCCTGACCGACGACCTCCAGGTCGCCCTGCGCCACGTCGACCCCCTCGGTGGTGCCCTGATGCTGGCGGCGGCGGTCGTGCTGGCGTCGACGCCTGCCGTCGACGTCGTGCCCCGCCTGCGGCGCGGACTCGGCGTCGTCACCGCCGTGGTCGCCGTCGCCGGGATCGTCGCCCTCGGGGTCGAACTCGTCGGCCAGTCGGCCGCCGTCGAGCCCACGACCCGGCTGCAGGCCGTCATGGCGCGTTCGGGTCCCGGTGCTCTCCTGTCGGTCACCGCCTGGTGGATGGTGGCGCGCGTCCGCGCCTTTCCCCCCGCCTGATCCGGGCCCCGCGTGATCCGATCCCCCCGCCTGATCCGGGCCCGTCATCCCGGCGTCGGGTAGTCTCATCGGGCCGGTCGCGCCCCGTGTGCCCGGCTTTGTCGCCCCCGAAACCCCATCGGTAGGCTCACCCGCCGTGTCGGACTTCCTCCGCAGCTATCTCGTCGTCGGTCTCTTCGGCCTCGTGGGGATCGGCCTGGTCGGCGTCTTCCTCGGCCTGGGCCGCCTCTTCCGGCCCGACCACCCGACCCCCGACAAGGTCGAGAACTACGAGTCGGGCGTCGATCCGACCGGCGACCGCTGGTCCCAGGCGAACATCCGCTACTACGTGTTCGCCCTCCTGTTCGTCTTGTTCGACGTCGAGGCCGTGTTCATCTTCCCGTGGGCGGCCCGCCTCGAGATCTACGGCGGCTTCGGCCTCGTCGAGATGGCGATCTTCATCGCCATCTTGCTGCTCGGCCTCCTGTACGCCTGGCGCAAGGGGGTCCTGAAGTGGGTCTAGTCGAGTCGGGCAAGGTCCCCAAGCCCCTCACCACCCTGCTCAACATCTCGCGGCGCTACTCCCTGTGGGTCTACCAGTGGGGTCTCGCCTGCTGTGCGATCGAGATGGGCGCGGCCTTCGGGTCGCCGCGCTACGACGTGATGCGTCTGGGGGTCATCCCCCTGCCCGCCAGTCCCCGCCAGGCCGACCTGGTCGTCATCTCGGGCACGGTCACCGACAAGATGGCGCCCGCCGTCAAGCGCCTCTACGAGCAGATGCCCGAACCCAAGTACGTCATCTCCATGGGGTCCTGCGCCAACTGCGGCGGCCCCTACTGGGACTCGTACTCGGTCACCAAGGGCGTCGACCAGATCATCCCCGTCGACGTGTACGTGCCGGGATGCCCCCCGCGACCCGAGGCCCTGCTCGAAGGCATCGTCCTGCTCCAGGACCGCATCCGCCACGAGGACATGGCCGAGCGTTGGAGAGGTGAGCCCCTTGTCGTCTCCTGACACGCCGACCGACGTCGACGAGCCCGCCGAGGCGCCCGACGAGGTGCGCGAGGCCCTGCTGGCCCGGCTCACCGACGAACTCGGCGACGCCCTCGCGGGCCATCACCTGCGGCCCGGCGACGACCTGTGGATCCGGGTCCGTCGTGAGGCCTGGCTCGACACGGCCCGCCTCCTGCGCGACGGGCTCGGCTTCGGCTTCTTCGACTTCCTGTCGGGTATCGACTGGATGCCCTCGCCCTTCGGCCGCTCCCTCGACAGCGCCGTCGACGCCGCCCTGGGCACTGCCGACGCCACCGACGAGGGGGGTGACGAGGCGTCCGAGGCGGTCGCCACCGGCGCCAACGGCCACGCCGGGGGCGAGACCCGCTTCCAGGTGTTCGCCCGTGTGCGCGACGTCGTGTCACACCGGGCCGTCACCTGCAAGGTCGACATCCCCGACGACGACCTCAGCGTCGACTCCTGGATCCCGGTGTACCCGGGGGCGAACTGGCACGAGCGCGAGTGCTGGGAGATGTACGGGATCACCTTCACCGGCCATCCCGATCTGCGCCACATCTACCTGCCCTCGGAGTTCGAGGGCCATCCCCTGCGCAAGGACTATCCCCTCGTGGCCCGCCTGGTGAAGCCCTGGCCCGGCATCGTCGACGTCGAAGCCATGCCCGGCGAGGAGGAGTCGTCGTGACCGCCATCTCCGACCGCCAGCAGCTCGCCTACATCGCGGCCCAGGCCGCCGACGCCCGGGTCAACGTCGAGATCGAGACCGAGGGCATGACCCTCAACATCGGTCCCCAGCATCCCGCCACCCACGGCACCCTCCGCATCGTGGTCAAGCTCGACGGCGAGCAGGTCATCGCCGCCGACCCGGTCATGGGCTACATGCACCGGGGCTACGAGAAGCTGACCGAGGTCCGGACCTACCCCCAGGTCACGACCCTCATCAACCGCATCGACTGGCTGGGGAGCTTCGCCAACGAGGTCCCCTTCATCCTGGCGGCCGAAAAGCTCATGGAGGTCGAGGCGCCGCCCCGGGCCCGCTGGATCCGCACGGCCCTGTTCGAGATGAGCCGCATCGCCAACCTGGTGCTGTTCCTCGGCGACATGGCGGTGCAGGTCGGTGCCCTGACCCCGGTCTTCTACGCCTTCCGCGACCGCGAACACGTCCTCAACCAGATCGAAGCCGTCACCGGGGGGCGCTTCCACCCCAACTTCGACCGTATCGGTGGTCTCAAGGACGACCTGCCCAAGGGCTGGATCGCCGAGACCAAGCAGGCCATGGCCAAGATCCGCCGCTTCTGCGACGAGATCGACGAGCTGGTCGCCGGCAACGAGATCTTCCAGGCCCGGACCCGGGGCATCGGGGTGATCCCCGCCGACATCGGTCTGTCCTATGGCCTCAGCGGCGCCAACATCCGGGCGTCGGGGGTCGACTGGGACCTGCGCCGCGACGAGCCGTGCGGCCTCGTGCACGACGAGCTCGACTGGCGGGTCTGGACCCATCCCGACGGTGACAGCTTCGCCCGCTTCTGGGTGCGCCTCCAGGAGGTGCGTGAGGCCACCCGGATGGTCGACCAGATCCTCGACGGTCTGCCCTCGGGGCCGATCATGGCCAAGGTCCCCCGCATCATCAAGGTGCCGGCGGGCGAGGCCTACGTCGAGACCGAGAACCCCCTGGGCGCGATGGGCTACTACATCGTGTCGGCGGGCGACCTCGTGCCCTTCCGGGTGAAGATCCGCTCGGCCTCGTTCTCGAACATCTCGATCACCCCCTGGCTGCTCAAGGGCGTGTACGTGCCCGACATCATCACCATCCTCGGCAGCCTGTACTTCATCCTGGGAGACATCGACCGATGAGCGCCCCCGTCGCCCACGCCGGGGAGGTGGCCCGGTGATCCTCGCCGAACTCGCCTGGTGGCAGCAGACCTCGATCCGCGTGGTGGCGGGCCTCGTGGCCGTCCTGATCCCGGCGGGGACCCTGGTGTATCTCCACCTGTTCAAGGCGGTCAGCTTCATGCAGAGCCGCCTCGGCCCCATGGAGGCCGGTCCCTACGGCTCTCTCCAGCTCCTGGCCGAGGTCGGCAAGTTCCTCCAGAAGGAGGACATCTTCCCCCGGCGTGCCGATCGCTTCGTGTTCGCGGCGGCGCCCTTCGTCGTGCTCATGTCGACCTTCCTGCTGGTCGTCGTACTGCCCGGGGGGCCCGACGCCTGGTTCGTCGACAACGACATCGGCCTCTACCTGGCTTTGTCGGTCTCGTCGGTGTCGGTCATCGGCATCCTCATGGCGGGTTGGGCGTCGGCGTCGAAGTACTCCCTGCTCGGCGGTCTGCGCGCCACCGGCCAGCTCATCGCCTACGAGCTGCCCCTGGTGCTGGCCGTCATCGGCGTGGTCATCCAGGCCGAGACCATGAACCTCCAGGGCATCGTGTTCGCCCAGGCCGACGGCGAGATCTTCGGTTGGGGCGGGATCGGCAATCCCTTCATCCTCACCCAGTTCGTGGGCTTCGTGGTGTTCATGATCGCCCTGCAGGCGGAGCTGACCCAGACCCCCTTCGACATGCCGGTCGCCGAGTCCGAGCTCGTCACCGGTTACATGACCGAGTACTCGGGCATGCGCTTCCTGTTGTTCTTCATCGGTGAGTTCGCCACCGCCGGTGTCTTCTCCGCCCTCGCCGCCGTGCTCTTCCTCGGGGGCTGGTACGTGCCGGGGATCGATCCCTCCAGCGACGTCTTCAACGTCCTGGGGCCGATCGTGCTGCTGGTCAAGGTCGTCGTCATCTCCTTCCTCATCTTCTGGGCCCGCTTCACCTTCCCCCGCTTCCGGGAGGATCAGCTCCAGAAGCTGGCCTGGAAGGCGCTCATCCCGATCTCCTTGGCCAACATCGTCGTCACCGGCGTGCTCAAGGTCGTCGTCTGAGAGGCTGGTATGGGACTCGTTCCGGGGATCATCAAGGGGTTCGGGGTCACGGGTGGCACCTTGTTGCGCACCGTGTTCCCCAAGCGCGGGATCAAGACACCCATACCCGCTCCCACCAAGGGGGCGGCCACGGTCCAGTACCCCCACGAAAAGGAACTTCCCCCGACCCGGGCCCGCGGTGTCATCGCCCTCCACGAGGACAACTGCACCGCCTGCATGCTGTGCGCCCGTGAGTGCCCGGACTGGTGCATCTACATCGAGGCCCACAAGGAGAAGGCACCGCCGCGCCGGCCCGGCGGCAAGCCCCGCCAGCGCAACGCCCTCGACCGCTTCGACATCGACTTCGCCTTGTGCATGTACTGCGGGATCTGTGTCGAGGTCTGCCCCTTCGAGGCCCTGTTCTGGAGCCCCGAATACGAATTCTCCGAGCCCCGCATCGCCGACCTCCTCCACGACAAGTCCCGTCTGGGTGAGTGGATGATGACGGTGCCGGAGTTCGAGGACTACGAGGCGGGCGCCGAGGTCAAGAAGAAGAAGGTGCCGCGATGACCGCCGTTCTCGCCGCCGCCTCCGCCGACGCCGATCTCTTCGTCGCCCAGAACGTCTTCTTCGGTCTCATCGCCGCCGTCATGATCGTCGCCGCGTGGCGGGTGGTGACGACCCGCAACGTGGTGCACGCCGCCTTGTGGCTGGTGCTCGTCCTCGCCGGGGTGGCGGCCCAGTTCATCCTGCTCGGATCGGAGTTCGTCGCCGTCACCCAGGTCCTCGTCTACATCGGCGCCGTCGTCGTCTTGTTCCTCTTCGGGATCATGCTCACCCGGGCCTCGATGGGTGAGGATCCCTCCGTCGCCCGCGAACGCCGGGGCATGGCGACGCTGGTGGCCGTGCTCCTGCTCGTCGTCACCGGCGGGGCCCTGCTCGACACCTTCACCGACACCCGGGTGGTCGTCACCGAGCCCCAGAGGGCGGCCGAGGTCTCCGATTCCATCTTCTCGGCCTACATCGTCCCCTTCGAGGCGGTGTCGGTGCTCCTGCTGGCCGCTTTGATCGGCGCCATCGTCGTGGCGCGCAAGGACTGAGGGGATCGCCGTGCTGCTCAACCAGTTCCTGCTCCTGGCCGCCGTCCTCTTCTGCTTCGGCGTCTACGGCGTGCTCGCCCGGCGCAACGGCATCCTCGTGCTCATGTCGATCGAGCTGATCCTGAACTCGGTCAACATCAACCTGGTCGCCTTCGGTGCCCTGCGCGACCAGGTCGCGGGTGAGGTGTTCGCCCTGTTCACCATCGCCATCGCCGCCGCCGAGGTCGGCATCGGCCTCGCCATCGTCCTGCTCATCTACCGCAACCGTCGCAGCATCGACTTCGCCGAAGCCGATCTGCTGAAGGGCTGACCGTGGATCTCCTCGTCGTCGCCGCCGAATCGGTCCCGACCGTGCCCGCCACGGTGTCGGACGCCAACTGGTTCCTCGAGCACGCCTGGCTCGTGCCCCTGTTCCCGGCCCTGTCGTTCGTGGGCATCCTCTTGTTCGGCAAGCGCCTGCCCCGCAAGGGTTCCGAGCTCGGTATCGCCGCCGTGGCCCTGTCCTTCGTGTTCTCCCTGGTGGTCGTGGGGGCCTGGATCGACCACCGCGAC
>RFFY01000481.1 GCA_003697065.1 Actinomyces sp.
CGGCTACACCGAACAGGCGGGCGAGGAGCCCCTCGAGTTCGACCCGACCGACAACCGCCTCCCCCTCTTCCCCGCCACCGCCACCACCCCCGGTCTCGATCCCGACGACACCCGGACGGTGAGCGAGCAGAGGGGTCCGGTGACGGTCCGGGCCTCCGCCTACGGCAACCCCGTCACCTACACCAACGACGACCGGCCCGTCTTCGCCGTCGACGGTGACCCGACCACCGCCTGGACGGTCGCCGCCTTCTCCGAGGCCCGGGGCGAGTATCTCCGCCTCGACCTCCCCGCCCCTCGCCACCTCGACCACGTGACCCTTCTCCAGCCCCCCGGGCCCGCCAACCGCCACATCACCGAGGTGACCATCCGCACCGACGACGGCGAGGTGACCCGGGCCGCCCTCGACGAACGCTCCCTGGTCGCTCCCGGCCAGACCATCCCCCTCGATCTCCAAACCGATCACCTCGAGATCGTCGTCACCGACACCGATGTCCCCCGCCGCCCCACCTACCCGGGGGTCTCGCCCGTCGGCTTCGCCGAGGTCGACCTGGGCCTCGGCCCGGTCGTGGAGGTCATCCGGACGCCTCGGGCCCTGCTCGACCGCCTCGGCGACGATCTGGACCGCCACGACCTCACCCTGGTCTTCACCCGGGAGCGCACCAACCCCCGCGAACCCGTCCGTGACGACCCCGAGGCGTTCATGCGCCGCAGCGTCGCCCTGCCCACGCCCCGCACCTTCGAGCTCGCCGGCACCGTGCGGCTCTCGGCCGCCGCCGCCGAACCCGACGTGGACGCTGTCGTCGGTCGGGTCACCGACGCCTCGGGCCTCCCCCTGCGGGCCCGCTCGTCGGGCCGCCTCGCCGGTGACCTGCCCAGCGGTGCGTCCTCCGCCTTCGACGGCGACCCGACCACCGCCTGGACCGGGGTCTTCGGCCCCCAGGTCGGCCAGTGGGTGCGCGTCCACCGTGACGAAGCGATCGAGGTCGACGGGATCGCCCTCGACGTCGTCGTCGACGCCGACCACTCGGTGCCCACCGCGGTCCGGGTCGTCGTCGACGGGGCCGACCACGGCGAGTTCCCCCTCGACCTCGAACTCGAGGACCGGCCCCGCGGCTCCACCCGGCGGGTGACGCTCCCGGTGCGCGCTACGGGTCGGACCTTCGAGTTCCGGATCACGGCCGCCCACGAGCGCCTCACCCGCGACTGGTACAGCGCCACCCCGATCGCCATGCCGGTCGCCATCGCTGACATCGACCTCGGATCCATGGTGGCGTTCGGCCCACCCGGCGACATCGACACCGGCTGTCGGGACGATCTCGTCACCGTGGACGGACGCCCCGTCTCCGTCCGGATCACCGGTGCCGCCGCCGACGCCGTCGCCCGGCGGGGCCTGGCGCTGACCTCGTGCGAACCGGTCCCCGTCGACCCCAGTGACGTGCTGGTCGAGACCGCGCCCGGTGCCGACACGGGCCTCGACATCGACCAGCTCGTGTTCCGCAGCCCCCGACCGGTCCCGGCGGGGGCCGTTCCCGCCCCCGTGGAGGTCGTCGAACGCGACGACACCACCCTCGTCGTCGACGTGACGCCCGCGGACGAGGCGCGCTGGTTGGTCCTGGGCCAGAGCCACAACGCCGGGTGGACCGCCCGCCTCGCCGACGGCACCGACCTGGGTGAGCCGGTCGTGCTCGACGCCTTCGCCAACGCCTGGTTGCTACCGGCCGGAACGGGCGGCCGGGTGACCCTGCGCTGGACGCCCCAACGGGTCGTGGACGCCGCTCTGGCCGCCTCGGCCCTGGCGGTCCTCATCACCTTGCTGGTGGCGGCCCGGTCCCGGCGCCGGCCCGATGACTCCTCGACGCTCCGACCCGGACGCCAGCTGGGCCCCGAACGTCCCCGCCTACGGCCGCCCCTCACGCCGCTTCCCACCGTCGCTCGCCGCACCGCTCGCCGCGCGGCGCTCGCCGTGCTCGTGGGCGCCTGGTTCTTCCTTCCCCAGTGGCCCCTGGCGGCACCCGCCCTGGCCCTCCTCGCCCTGGTCACCCTGCGCCGCCCCCGCCTGGGCCTCCTGTCCGCCTGGGCGGCAGTGGCGGCGGTCGGAGTGGCCGGTGCCTACGTGGCGGCCGCCCAGTGGCACAACCGCTACCCGCCCGACTTCGTGTGGCCCCAGCAGTTCGAGGCGGTCCACGTCGTGGGGGTGCTCGCCATCCTGGCGGTCGGGGTGGAGGTGGTCCGCGAGGCGGTGGCCGCGCCACGCCTCACACGGGAGCGGCCGACCCCTCCTCCACCGCCCGGGTGAGGGCGTGCTGGACGAGCTCGAGCAGGGTCGCCTTGGTGGCGGCCCGGTCCCGAGCGTCGGTGACCACCATGGGCACGTCGGGTGAGATCGCCAGGGCGTCACGGACCTCGTCGAGGGTGTGGTGGAGGCGCCCGAAGAAGGCGTTGATCGCCACCACGAAGGGGATCCCGGCCGACTCGAAGTAATCCACGGCCCCGAAACAGTCGGCCAGTCTCGAGGTGTCGACCAGCACCACGGCCCCGATCGCCCCCCGGACGAGGTCGTCCCACATGAACTGGAAGCGCTCCTGGCCCGGCGTGCCGAAGAGGTACAGGATCAGGTCGTCACCGAGGCTGATCCGGCCGAAGTCCATGGCGACGGTGGTCGAGTGCTTGTCGGCGTCGCCGGCGACGTCGACGCCGGCGCTCATCGTCGTGAGGGCGGCCTCCGTGGTGAGAGGCTCGATCTCCGAGATCGAGCCGACGAAGGTCGTCTTCCCGACGGCGTAACCACCGGCGATGATGATCTTGACGGGGATGGGCACGACCCCACCGGAGTCGTGGTTGCGGTCAGAGCGCCTGAAGGCCATCGAGCACCCTTTCGAGGAGTCGCAGGTCGGGTCGGTCGTCGCCCACCGGGCTGTGGTGGGCGACCAGGAGGTTCTCGGTCACCATGTCGCCGACCAGCACCCGGACCACGCCGAGGGCCAGACCCAGATGGGCCGACAGCTCGGCGATGGACTGGGGGCGGCGGCACAACTCGAGGATGCGGGCCCGCTCGCCGGCGAGCCGTTCGACCTCGAGAGCCCGGGGGGTGGCGCGCACCAAGGTCTCGATCGCCAGATCGACGCTCGAGCGGACCCGGCCCCCGGTGAGGGCGTAGGGCCGGATGCGGAGCCGGTCATCCCCGGGCAGGTCGCTCATCGCGGCAGGGCTCCCTGGAGTTCGGCGCGCAGTTCGGGTGTCAGGAACTGGCCGCACTTCTCGACCAGGACGGCCATCTCGTAACCGACGAGACCGACGTCGCAGTCGGCGTCGGCGACCACGGCGAAGGCCGAGCCGTCGCTGATCCCCGTCACGAAGAGGAAGGCGTTCTCCATCTCGATGATGACCTCGTTGACCCGGCCTCCGCCGAAGCGCCCGGCGGCGCCGTAGGCGAGGCCGATGAGGCCCGAGGCGACGGCGGCGAAACGGTCGGCGGCGCTACGGTCGAGGCCACCGGAGAAGGCCATGGGCAGACCGTCGGAGGAGACGACGATCGCCTCGCTGACGCCGGGGACGCGCTCGACGAAGTTGGCGACCAGCCAGTTGACGTTGTTGGCGGCGGGACTGAGTTGGCTCATGGGGTCTCTCGCTCGTGGGGGTCAGGTGGGATCGTGGCCGTCGGCACCGTCGCGACGCGCCCGTCGGCCCTTGCGCAGGCCGCTGCGGTAGCGCGACAGCATCTGACGGACCTCTTCGGGATCTCGGGCGGTGGCCGTGACCGGGGCGGGGGCGCCGTAGCGGGAGGTCTCGGGGACCTCGACGCGCCGGGGACGCCGCCGTACCAGACCGGCCCGGGTGAGTCGCTCGTCGACGGCGGCCACCTCGGCGGCGGGCCGCACGGGCGGCGGGGGCAGGCTCGAGGTGGTCCCGGAGCCGTCGACGGCCGACGCCGGGTCCGGTGCCGGCGGGGCGGCGGTGGGAGCTTCCGCCGATGGGAGCGACCCCGCGGGCGGCGCCGGCGCGGGTGAGTTGGGTGGGCCGGGGTCGGCGGGGCGACGGCTCGGCAGGGCCTGGTGCGGGCCACCCGCGGGAGGCTGGCGTCGGCGGGGCAGATCCCCGGCGGGCGGGGCGGGCGCCGGGGATTCGGTGGCCCGACGCAGGGCCTCCTCGAGGGGGCTGAAGACGTCGGGAGCGCCGGGAGCGGGCCCGGACGCTATCGGGTTCGGGGCGCTGATCGCCTCCCGGTGCGGCCCCTGGTCGCCCCCCTCGAGGAGGCGGGCGAGCTGCTCGAGCGGGCTCGGCGTCTCGGGGGCGTGCGGCGCCGGGGCGGAATCGGACTCGACCCCCCGCACCGGCGTGACGACCGGTGGCGCCTGGACGGCCGGCGTGACGGCCGGTGGCGCCTGGACGTCCGGCGTGACGACCGGTGGCGCCTGGACGACCGGCGGCGATGCGACGACGGACTCGGGCCCACCGACCGACTCGGGCGTCGGCGGCGTCGGATCGGGCACCGGGGCCGGCGCCGCCGCGACGACGGGTTCCGGCCGCGCCGCGACCTCGGGCTCCGACGCCGGGACAGCGGCGGCGCCGACGACGAGGGTCGGGGGCAGGACGACGAGTGCTGTCACACCACCATGGGTCGACGTCGTCACCTGGACCCCGAGCCCGAGGCGGGCGGCGATGCGGCTGACCACGGTGAAGCCGAGGGAGCGGCCCAGTTCCAGGCCGATGACGGGCGGGTTCTGCAGGATCTCGTTGGCCCGTGCCAGCTGATCGGCACTCATCCCGATCCCGTGGTCGGTGATGGTGAGCTGGTACGACCCGTCCCCGGCCAGGTGCCCAGCCACCTCCACCCGGGTGTCGGGAGGCGAGAACTGGGTGGCGTTCTCCATCAGCTCCGACAGGAGATGGGCGAGATCGACGGCGACGTTGCC
>RFFY01000482.1 GCA_003697065.1 Actinomyces sp.
ATTCAGGCGGGCAACGCCTCATTGATCACCGGTTGTTCCAATGTCATCTCCGTGGGACCGGGTTTTATGATTCCGCCCAACTCCTTTGTGGTTTTGCAAACGGCATCCAGTGCCAACTCCACATATGATTTCTCCGGCGTGTGCACCAATAACCAGTGCATCTACGTCATCCAGAGCACCTGCGCCCGCTCGGTAGGAGCCTTTTCCAATACCGGCTCCGGCATGCGCACCACCACCATCGGCCTCAACAGCAACGGCTGCTCCAACAGCTATGTTTACGACCGCAGTTTGCTTTCCGGTGCCAATGGCGATTACTTTCTCCCGCCGGCTTCTTACGGCAACAACGGCTGCACCTCCCCGCCCGTTTCCCTCGGAAATCCGGCGCCGGACATCGATCCGCTGCCCAACCAGAACGTTTGCGGAACCAGCTTCACCTTTCCGCCTATCACCGGCACCAACCTGACCGGCAACCAGGCTTATTACACAGGCCCCGGTGGCACGGGCACCTCCTACCAGCCCGGCAATACCATCACCACCCCCGGGGTCTATTACATTTACGACGGTGCCAACGGTTGCGAAGACGAGGAGAGCTTTACCCTGACCCTTCAGACACCGGTAACTCCGGCCCTCACACCCGTGGGGCCGCTCTGCAGCAACGACGATCCGGTGGCACTGTCCACCGTACAGAGCGGCATCAACGGACTGTGGTCGGGTACGGGAGTGAGCAGCAACAGCTTCAATCCCGCCGGGCTGAGCGGCACATACACCCTTACCTTCACCCCGAATCCCGGGCAATGCGCCAATGCCAACACCCTGCAAGTAACTGTCAATGCGGCGCCCTCGGCTACGGGCACTTCGCTGTCGGAATGCGGTGTCAACAACACCGCTACCTTCGATCTCACCAGCGTCAACAATGTGGTGAACGGCAACAGCAGCAACTCGGTGCTGTGGTTCATGGACCCCAACGGCAACACCGCCATCGGCAATCCGTCTTCCTTCACCTCCGGCAATACGGTGGTTTTTGCACAGGTTTATGACGGCACCTGTTTTTCAGAACTGGTGCCCGTGACATTG
>RFFY01000483.1 GCA_003697065.1 Actinomyces sp.
CAGCTCCTCGAAGATGCCGGGTGTGGCGGCCACGATGGCGCCGCCGGCCTGGCTGCGGTCGAGCACCCGCGCCCCGGCCTCTGCGGCGATGAGGGCGCCGGCGGCCAGGTCCCAGGGTCCGAGGCCCCGTTCGTAGTAGGCGTCGACGCGCCCGCACGCCAGTGCGCACAGGTCGAGGGCGGCCCCGCCGAAACGCCGGATGTCGCGGACGCGCCCGATCACCGCCGTGAGGACCCGGGCCTGGCGGACGCGACGCTCCCGGTCGTAGGCGAAACCGGTGGCGACCAGCGCCACGCTCGGATCGGTGAGGCCCGACACCTGGATCGTCTCACCGTCGCGGGTGGCTCCGCCCCCGGCGACGGCGCGGAAGCGTTCGCCCCGGACGGGATCGTGGACGAGCCCGGCCACGACCCGTCCGCCCACGGCGGCGGCCACCGAGATCGACCAGCCCGGCAGGTCGTAGAGGAAGTTCGTCGTGCCGTCGATGGGGTCGATGAGCCAGGTCACCCCGGAGGCCCCGGCCTGGTCGGTTCCCTCCTCGCCGATGACGGCGTCGTCGGGTCGGGCCCGGCGGATCGTGTCGACGAGGTCGTGTTCGGTCGAGCGGTCGAGCTCGGTGACCATGTCGGTGGTCGACGACTTGGTGTCGACGGCGAAGCCGCCGCGACGCCGCGCCTCGAGGAGGCGGGGGAGAGCCCGGTCGACGGCGGCGTCGGCGAGGGCCAGCAGCTCGTGGGGATCGGCGGGGGGTGACAAAGCGGGCGTCTCGGGCGGGGGGGTCATCGTCGGCACGCTAGCGCCCGTCGGCGGCCCGTCCGTCCGGCGGCGTTCGGGGGCCGGGGCCCTCCGCTCCGCTAGTCTCGCCCGCCGTGGTTCCCCCCGCCCCACCGCCGGAGATCCTCGCCGTCACCGGGCGGCGGGTGCTGGCGGTGTACGCCCACCCCGACGACCCCGAGATCTCGTGCGGCGGCTTCGTCGCCCGGACCGTGGCCGCCGGTGGGTCGGCCGTCGTCGTCACCGTGACCCGGGGCGACAAGGGTGCGGACGATCCCGGCGTCGATCCCGACGAGCTCGCCGAACGGCGGGCCGACGAGGCCCGGCGCGCCGCGGCGGTGCTGGGGGCCGACGAGCACCGGGGGCTGGGCTGGCCCGACGGGGAACTCGACGATCCCGTCGTCCTCCGGCGCCACCTGGTGCGCATCGTGCGCGACGTGCGGCCTGACGTGGTGGTGGCCCCCGACCCGACGGCCGTCTTCTTCGGCGGGACCTACGTCAATCACCGCGACCACCGGGCGGTGGGCTGGGCCGTGCTCGACGCCGTCTCTCCCGATGCCGCCAGCCCCCTCTACCAGCCGGGGGAGGGCGAGCCCCACGGTGTCGGCCTGGTCCTGCTGTCGGGCACCCTCGAACCCGACGTCGTCGTGGACATCGCCCCCGTCGTCGACGTCAAGGTGGCGGCGGTGGCCTGCCACGCCAGCCAGCTCGGCGGCGCCGACGAGGACTTCGTGCGCGAGATGGTCCTCGACCGGGCCCTGGCCGAGGGCGCCCGGGCCGGGGTCGGCCCCGCCGAGTCGTTCCGCCGCCTGGCCCTGCGCTGAGGTCGCCCGTGCCGACGGCGGACGGCGTCGGCGTCGGGGCACGCGGTCGGCCCGGGGTCGGGTCGCCGGGTCAGGAGGAGCGGTCGCGCTCGAGGCGGGCGCGTGCGGCCTCGGCCGCTTCCCATTCGGCCATGGCCCGCAGGGTCAACACGGCGACCACCGCCACCCCGACGGCGGCGGCCACGGCGGCGACGACGCCCACGACCCCGGCCAGGACGGTGCACCCGTCGTCGCACTGGAGCTGGGTGACCCGGTAGCCGATCAGCCCGCCGCTGGCACCGGCCACCAGGATGGACACCAGCGCCAGCAGGCGCGCCCCGAGCGGGGGAGCGGCGGAGCGGGCCCGCCGGGCACCGGTGTCGGCGCCCGTCACCGGGTCGGTCGGCGTCTGCCCGCCGGGCGTCGGGTTCTCGTCCACGGGGCGAATCTAGCGGGCCCGGCCCGGGCCCCCGTCGGGCCGGCACGGTCGACCCGACGGGCCGTCGGGCCCCCTAACCTGCGCTCGTGCGCCCTCTGGTCGTGCTGCCCACCTACGACGAAGCCGCCAACATCGGCGTGGTCCTCGAACGGATCCGCGCCGCCGTGCCCGCCGCCCACGTCCTCGTGGTCGACGACGCCAGCCCCGACGGCACCGCCGATCTGGCCGCCGAGGCCGGACGTCGCCTCGGCCAGATCGAGGTCCTGCGGCGGTCGGCGAAGGGAGGGCTCGGGTCGGCCTACCGGGCCGGGTTCCGCCACGGGTTGCAGGCGGGCCACGACGTCCTCGTCGAGATGGACGCCGACCTGTCCCACGACCCCGACGCCCTGCCCGAGCTGCTGGCGGCCGTCGACGCCGGCGCCGACCTCGCCATCGGCAGCCGCTACGTGCCGGGGGGCTCGATCCCGGACTGGTCGTGGCACCGGCGCCAGCTCTCGCGGTGGGGCAACCGCTACGCCGGCGCGGTCCTCGGCCTCGGTGTGCACGACGCCACCTCGGGCTTCCGGGCCTACACGGCCGAGGCCCTGGCCCGCATCGACTTCCACACGGTGCGCGCCGACGGTTACGGCTTCCAGATCGAGATGGCCTACCGCGTCCAGCGGTCCGGAGGGCGCATCGTCGAGATCCCCATCGCCTTCGTCGACCGGGTCCGGGGCGAGTCCAAGATGTCGGGCGCCATCGTGGTCGAGGCCCTGGGACTGGTCACCTGGTGGGCGGTCCGTGACCGGATACTGCGCCGCTCGACCTCACGGGGGGCGCCGTGACGGCCGATGGGGAGGCCGTGACGCCCGCGACCTCCTCACCGCCACCCGCGTCGGGGACCCTCGTCCCTCCCCGCCGACTGGGCCGGGCCCTGCGGACCCGGCGCGAGAACGCGGGGGCGAGCCTGGCCGCCATCGCCGCCCGCAGCGGCCGCCTGGGCGTCGGCGACCTGGCCGACATCGAGGCGGGGCGTCGGACGGTCGACGACGAGCTGGCCACCCACCTGCTGGAGATCTACGGCGTGACCGGAGCCGATCTGCTCCCCAGCCGCACCCGCCTCGTCATCGATCTCGACGAGGGCCTGATCCGCATCTACGACGCCACCGCCCCCGTTCCCCCCGCCGGGGTGGGTCCCGTGGCGACCCTGTCCGACCCCGATGAGACCCTCGCCCGGTACCTCGCCCTGGTCTGGCGACTCCGCGGTGTCGAACCGGGAACCGAGATCGCCCTGCGCAGCCTCGACGTGCAGGTCCTCGCCGACGCCCTCGCCGCCTCCCCCGCCGAGATCGAACGGCGCCTGCACGCCCTGGCGGGGACCGACCGCTCTTTGCGCACCAGCCGGCGCCTACGGCGACGCCTCCTCCTGCCCGCCGTGGGGGTGGTCGTGGCGGCCACGGCGGCGGGGGTGCTGCTCCTCGTCGCCGACGACCCCTCCCCGTCGCCCACCCCGCCCCCGACCATCGCCGACGCCGTCGTCGTCGAGGCGCCCGCTCCGTCCCTCGCCGTGGCCGACGCCGCCGTCGTGGACGCCGACACCCCGGGTGTCCCGGCGTCCTCCACCGACGGCCCACCGAGCGTGTCGATCGGCGATCCCGTGGTCGAGGAGAACCCCGGGGCCGGAGGCTGAGGCCGCCCCACGTCCCCTCTCGCGCCAGACTGGACCCGTGCGTGAGTGGACCGTCGCCGGGGGACTCGTCAACGACGACGACCGCCTCCTCCTCGTCGCCAACCGGCGGCGCGACGGGCACGTCGACTGGAGCCCACCGGGCGGGGTGGTCGACGCCGGCGAGACCGTCCTGGAGGCCCTGACCCGCGAGACGGCCGAGGAGACGGGCATCACCGTGACGGCCTGGACGGGACCGGCCTGGTGCGTGGCGGTGGACTTCGTCGACCTCGGGATGCACCTCGAAGCCGAGGTCCACCGGGCCCTCGCCTGGTCGGGAACGCTCGACGTCGTCGACCCCGACGGCATCGTCACCGCCGCCGACTTCTGTGCTCCCGCGGCCTGTGTCGAACGCCTGGCCGCCAGCCCCGCCTGGGTCGCCGAACCCCTGCTCGCCTGGCTCGAGCATCCCTGGGACGACACCCGGCGCTTCGTCTACGTGGCCCGGGGCGACCACCCCCGCCGCCTCCGGACCCGGCGGGTCGAGCCGCCGCCGCTGCCGTGACGCCCCTGGTGGGCCCGCCCCCCGACGGTCGGGTCGGTTTCCTGCACGTCGACATGGACGCCTTCTTCGCCTCGGTGGAGATCGGGCGGCACCCCGAGCTCGTCGGCCGTCCCGTGGCCGTGGGCGGCACCGGGCGGCGGGGCGTGGTCGCCGCCGCCTCCTACGAGGCCCGGGCCCACGGGGTGCGCTCGGCCATGCCCATGGCCCGGGCCCGACGCCTGTGCCCGGACCTGGTCGTGCTGCCCGCCGATCACCGCCACTACCAGCAGGTGAGTGCCCGCATCATGGGGCTCCTGGCCGACGTCACCCCCCTGGTCGAGCCCCTGTCTCTCGACGAGGCGTTCTGCGACGTCCGCGGGGTCCTGCGTGCCCGCGGGCCGGTCGACCGCCTGGCCGTCGAGATCCGTCGGCGCATCGCCGACGAGACGGGCCTGGCCTGCTCGATCGGGGTGGCGTCGTGCAAGTTCCTGGCCAAGCTGGCGACCGAACGGGCCAAACCCCGGCCAACCCCCGCGGGTCCCGCCGCCGGGTCGGGTGTCCACCTCGTCGCCGCGGGTGGCGAGCTCGCCTTCCTCCGGCCCCATCCGGTCACCGCCCTGTGGGGCGTCGGCCAGGCGACGGCGCGTCGCCTGGGACGCCTCGGCGTCGAAACGGTCGGCGATCTGGCCGACCTGCCTCTCGAGGTGGTGGTTCCCGCCCTCGGACGTGCCGTCGGGCGCCATCTCCACGAGCTGGCCAACGGTGTCGACCGTCGCCCCGTCGTGGTGGGGGGCGAGGCCCGTTCCATCGGCCACGAGGAGACCTTCGCCGTCGATCTCGTCGACGCCGACGCCGTCGACGCCGAGCTGGTGCGCCTCGCCGACCTGGTGGCCGAGCGCCTCCGTCGGGCGTCCCGGGCGGGTCGCACCGTCACCGTCAAGGCGCGCTACGCCGACTTCCGGACCATCACCCGGTCGCGCACCCTGCCCGATCCCGTGACCACGGCTGCCGAGATCGTCGCCGTCGCCCGCCGCCTCGCCACCGAGATCGAGCCCGGCCTCGGTGTGCGCCTCCTGGGGATCTCGGTGTCGCATCTCACCACCGGCTCGAGCCGCCAGCTCCGGCTCGACCTGGACGGCCGGGGCGGTGACGGCCCCGCCCGGGAGGCCGCTGCGGTCGTGGGTCGGATCCGGGAGCGCTTCGGGGTGGAGGCCATCGGCCCCGCCCGGGGTCGACGCCGCGTCGATCCCGACACCCGGGGTCGGTGGGGACCCGACGAGCCGGAATCCGACCACGCCGGACCGCTCCCGTGACCGCGGTCGGCGGCGGGTCCGGCGCCCACCGGGTGGGCGCCCCACCGGTCGGATGTGCCGACCGATCCCGATACGCCAGTCGGGAACGAGCCGCGTTGTTGGGAGGGTTCACCTGTGCGACACTGGGACGTGTCAAGGTGATGCGGGAGACGACACCGGGGGACGACACCGGATCGTCGTATCGCTCACCCCGGGTCGTCAGGTCGAGGAGTTCACGGTGCCGCTTTCCGAGGACGAGCAGCGCATCCTCCAGCAGATCGAGCAGCAGCTCTACGAGTCCGACCCGGCCCTGGTGCGCGAGGTCAGCCAGACCACCCTGTGGTCCCACGCCTTCCGCAACCTCAAGTGGGCGACCCTGGGCTTCTTGGTGGGCGTCGTCGTGATGGTCACCACCTTGTCCACCTCGTACCTGTTGTCCTTCGGTGGCTTCGTCATCATGTTGGTGTCGGCCCTGTACTTCGAGCACAACGCCCGCCGCCTCGGGCGTGCCGGCCTCGAACAGGTGACGCGCTCGATGCGGGCGGGGGGCCTGGGCGGTGCCATGAGCGAGAAGATGCGCGAACGCTTCCGCCGCGGCGACGCCGGCGGCGAACGCGACGCCTGACGACGGCGACACCGGCCAGGTCGGGTCGCTCCCCGGGCCGTATCCGGGCGGGCGCCTCAGAACAGGCGGCGGGGATCGAGCCGGTCGAGGACGACCCGTAGGCGTCCCGCCCTCGTCTCGCACCGTTCGGTGATACCGGCCGCCGCTTCGGCGGCCCGCGGCGGGGCGTCGGCGGCGGCCGCCTCCGGGCCGTAACGCACCAGGGTGGCGACCGACGCCAGTTCGTCCACGGGTCCCACGTCGCCGGGTACCTCCCGCTCGACGCGGTGGGCGAACTCGAGCGGTGTCTCGGTCGGACGGTGTTCGACGTCGACCAGGCGCAGGGCCTCGAGGGCCTCGTCCCAGGCGGCCTCGACCAGGCGCCGGGGATCGTCACCGGCCGCCAGGCGGCGTCGACGGCGACGCAGGAGGCGCAGGGTGGGCGCCGTGCCCACGAGGAGGGCGGCGACGGCCAGCACCAGGCCCGCCGTGCGCAGGGGCACGCCGGCGCCGCCGCCCGTGTCGGAGCCGGGTGTACCGGTGGCGTCGAGAGGCACGTCGGGGAGCTGGAGCTCACCGTCGGTGGGGGGGACGAAGCCGCCCCCCGACGCCGTCGTCGGCGGGGCGATCGTGGTGGTGGCGTCGACGCCGGTGGCGGTGAAGCCCTGCTGGGCCGGGGGCAGGCCGGTCACGGCGGTGTCGTGGGGAGCGCCGCGACCCGGGGTCGGCTCGAAGCGGACCCACCCCACCCCGTCGAACCAGACCTCGGGCCAGGCGTGGGCGTGCTCGCCGCGCACCACGTACTCGCCCCGGTCGGGATCCCAGTCACCCCAGGTGAAGCCCACCGCCACCCGGGTGGGGAGACCCACGGCACGCGCCAGGGTGGCGAAGGCGCTCGAGAACTGCTCGCAGTAGCCCTGTTGGACGATGAAGAGGAAGTCCTCGAGGTCGGCGATGTCGTGACGCAGGGCCACGTCGAGGCTGTAGGAGAAGGTGTCCGAGTGGAAGTGCTGCTGGATGGCGAGGGCCTTGTCGTAGGGGGAGGCGTAGGCGTCGGTGATCTGGTGGGCGAGATCGGCGATGGCCGGCGGCAGGTCGTCGGGGAGCTGGGTGTACTCGGCGAGGAAGCCGGGATCGACCGACTCGTTCGAGATGGCGGCCAGGCGGGCCGGGTCGTAGTCGGGCACGGCGGACTCGACCACGTAGGTGAAGCCGGCCCGGGCCCGATCCTGGTCGGCCTCGGTGACGACCAGGGAACCTGTCTCGGCCTCGTACTCGAGGCCGATCCCCCCGTCGTCGACGACCCGGCGCAGCTCGTAGGCGACGGGCAGGTAGATGTTGGCGAGCCGGGTCGTCGTGATGCGCTGGCGGACGAGACGGCGGCCCACACCCGGGTCGGTGGTCGAGGGGACCGGCCCGCGGACGTCGTCGAAGTTGGACGAGCGGCGCCACACGTGGCCGTCGAACTCGGTGAGGGCCATGAGACGCCAGTAGTCGCGGTCGTTGACGGGGTCGTCGACGGCGACCGAGAACAACTCGAAGGGGGCCTGCTGCACGAGTGACGCCTGGACCTCGACCAGGGGGGAGACGACGACCCGGGTGCTGGGCCCGTTGTCGAGCTCGGTCAGGTCGACGAGGGCCGACGAGCCCGCCCCGGGCAGGCTCGGCCCCACCAGGGCGCCGACCAGCACGGCGACCCCACCCGCCGCCACCCCGGTGCGCAAGGTGGCGGCGACGCCCCGGGCGGCGGTGCCGGCGACCCAGACCTCCTCGTGGGCCTGGCGCAGGGTGCGCAGGCCCAGCAGGAGGGCGGCGGCACCGATGGCGAAGGCCACGGCGTGGCCGACCCGGGCCTCGTCGACACCCAGCACGGCGGTGAAGGCGAACAGGGTGGTCGCCGGCACCAGGCTCTCGATGGGCGAGCGCAGGCGCAGGGCCGCCCAGTCGGTCAGGGCCGCCACGATCCACAGGGCGGACCCGGCCACCAGCACGAAACCGGGCACCACCGGAGCGGGCGCGTCGACGTCACCGAAGACCGCCCACGCCTCCGACAGGTCGGCGCGCACGGCATCGAGGGTGGCACCGGTGGGCACGACGAGGGCCGCCGTCTCGGGGTGGAACAGCACGGTCGTCGTGACGACCAGACCCACCGCCGACACCAGCAGGGACCAGCCCGGGCCCAGCCCGCTGCGGCGGGTCACGAGGGCGACGAGAAGACCCCCCAGGCCCAGGACCAGCACCTCGGGCAGGTAGGAGCGGTCGACGAAGAGACGCTCGAAACCGATGGCGAGGACGACGACGAGGGCGGCGATGGCGCTCTCGGTCGCCGCCGTCGCCGCGGCGCGCGGGGACATGGCGTTCACCGTAGGGCGCCGGCGGATCCTGTCGGCATCGCCCCCGACGGGCCGCCCAGGCTGAAGAGGCGTCCGAGCTGGCCCGGCCCGGTGAGGTGGATCCAACCGGGGGAGGCGCCCGAACCGGCGGCGTCGGGACGCCAGGCCCGGGTGTCGAGGGTGATCAGCACCCGGGTCACGAGGCGTTCGACGAGGGCACGGCGGGCGGTCGGGTCGTCGGCGAGGGTCGGGTCGGCCGACACGGCCACGACGGTGGAGCCCGGTTCGGGGACGTCGGACGCGATGCCGGGGCCGCCCCCCTCGAGGCGGGCCAGGAACTCGAGGGCCACCTGGACGTCGGCACCCCCCATCAGCCAGGGGGTGGAGCGCCCGTCGGTGGTGAGGACACGCACGGCGTCGCCCGCCTCGAGGAGGGCGACGGCGATCGAGCCCGCCACCGAGGTGGTGCGGTCGGCGACGAGCTCGTCGTCGCCGGGGGGCCGGGTGTCGATGACGACCTGGAGGCGGCCGTGACGCGGCGGGCGGTACTGGCGGACGAGGAGCTCGTCGTGGCGGGCCGACGAGGGCCAGTGGACCCGACGCAGGTCGTCGCCGGGGACATAGGTGCGCAGGCCGTCGAAGTCGTCGGCGCGTGCCCCGTGGCGCCGGTTGATTTCCTCGCCCAGGAAGGGGTCGTCACCCAGGGGGGCCCGGACCCGGGGGAGGGGCTCGATGGGGGGATGGACGACGAGGCGGGACACCGAGTCGACCTCGCTGTGGCGTCGGGCCAGACCCAGGGGGTCGACGTCGGTGACCCGCACGGGTCCGAGCTCGACGACACCCCGGCGGGTGGTGGGCAGGCGGTAGGCGCCCACGACGGTCTCGCCGGGGGCGAGGGGGGCGATCGACAGGGACACCGTCCGTCCGTCGCCGACCCGGTCGCGCAGGCGCAGCAGGGGCGAGCGCCGTCGCGCCGTGTTGACGACGGCGAGATCGATGCGGGCCGGCTCGCCGGCGGCGAGACGGGGCGGGGCCACCCGGCGCCCGATCCGGACCCGCGAGGGGCGCACGGCCCGCACGGCCAGGGCGACGGCCACAGCGGCGGTGGCGACCGTGCCCAGCACGTGGAACTCGACGGGGCCCAGGATCCAGCCGGCGGCGACGGCGAGCAGGCCCCCGACGAGGAGGGCCCAACCGGCCCGGGTGGGAGCGATCATCCCCGGGGGACGGGAACCCCGGCGAGGATGTCGTCGACGATCTCGACGGTCCCCATGCCGCGCATGCGGCTGTCGGGTGTGGGCAGGAGGCGGTGGGGGAGAACGACGCGGGCCAGGGCCTTGACGTCGTCGGGGGTGACGAAGCCCCGCCCACTGGCGGCGGCCTGGGCCCGGGCGGCCTTCTGGAGGGCCAGCACCCCCCGCGGCGACAGGCCCAGGGCCAGGGCGGGGTGGCGCCGGGTGGCGTCGGCCAGGTCGAGCAGATAGGCGCGCAGGGCCTCGGAGACGTGGACGTGGGGGAGGGTGGCGTTCATGCGCCGGACCTGGGCGGCGGTGGTGACGGGGCCGATGTCGTCGACCGGCTCGTGATCGCCGTGGGTCTCGAGGATCTCGATCTCGGCGTGGCGGTCCGGATAGCCGATGGACAGGCGCATGAGGAAGCGGTCGAGCTGGCTCTCGGGCAGGGGGTAGGTGCCCTCGTGCTCGATCGGGTTCTGGGTGGCGATCACCATGAAGGGCGATCCCAGGTGGCGGGTGATCCCGTCGACGGTGACCTGGTGCTCGGCCATGGCCTCGAGCAGGGCCGACTGGGTCTTGGGGGACGCGCGGTTGATCTCGTCGGCGAGGAGCACGTCGGCGAACACCGGTCCGGGGCGGAACTCGAAGGTGCCGGTGGCCCGGTTCCACACCGACACGCCGGTGACGTCGGTGGGGAGGAGGTCGGGGGTGAACTGGATGCGGCCGAAGGTGCCGTCGACGCTGCGGGCCAGGGCCTTGGCCAGGCTCGTCTTGCCGACACCGGGGACGTCCTCGACGAGGACGTGACCGTCGCACACGAGGGCCAGGACCAGGTGGTGGACGACGTCGGCCTTGCCGCGGATGACGCGTTCGACGTTGGCCCGGATGTCGGCGAAGTGTTCGGCGAAGGTGGGTGTACGGGTGGAGGTCGCTGGCGCGGGGGAGGGCTCGTCGGTCGTCGTCACGTCTGCTCCGGTGGGGGGCCGGGATGGATCACCCGCCAGCGTAGGGGAGACGCCGTGGCGATGGAGGCCGGGCCGCGGCGGCGGGGGAGCGCCGGCGTCGTGGGCCCGCCCGCTAGCGTCGACGCCGTGACGCCCGCCGCTGCGGAGACACCC
>RFFY01000484.1 GCA_003697065.1 Actinomyces sp.
GCGATGGTGCTGGGCTTGACATTGTCGTTCACGCTGGTCTCCTCCCGAAGTGTCGTTGCGCCCACACAGTAACGCACCCCCGTCACCCGGGGTGGCGGACAGGGGCCCGGACCGGTCTCGGAGGCCCGGGGACCGCGCTGGTAGCGTCCGCACCGATGAGTGCCGAGCCCGTGCCCGAACCGACCGCGCCCGAGCGTGGCAGTGCGGCGATCCGCCGTGCCCTGCTGTCCGTCCACGACAAGACCGGCATCGTGGAGCTGGCCCGCGGACTCGCTGGGGCGGGCTGGCAGCTGATCTCGTCGGGGGGTACGGCCCGGGTCCTGGCCGACGCCGGACTCGCGGTCACCGACGTCGCCGACCACACCGGCTCGCCCATCATGCTCGGTCACCGGGTGGTGACCCTCCACCCCCGGATCCACGGCGGCATCCTCGCCGACCGAGACGATCCCGAGCACCGGCGCGACCTGCAGACCCACGGGATCGATCCGATCGACCTCGTGGTGGTGAACCTCTACCCCTTCACCCGCGAACCCGGTATCGAGATGATCGACATCGGCGGGCCGGCCATGGTGCGGGCGGCAGCCAAGAACCACGCCCACGTGGGGGTGGTCGTCCGCCCCGACGACTACGACGCCGTGCTCGACGAGATCCGCGAGCACGGCTTCCTCGGGGCCGGTACCCGGCGCCGCCTCGCCCGGACCGCCTTCGCCCACACCGCCGCCTACGACGCCGCCATCGTCGAGTGGTTCGACGCCACCGATCCCGAGCCTGAACCCCTGCCTCCCACCATCCACCTGGCCCTCGAGCGGATCGAGACCCTGCGCTACGGGGAGAACCCCCACCAGGCCGGGGCCCGCTACGGGCGCACCGGCGCGCCCGGCTGGTTCGACGAGGTCGAGCAGCACGCCGGCCTGGCGCTGAGCTACCTCAACCTCTTCGACGCCGACGCCGCCTGGCGCCTCGTCCATGATCTCGGTGACGAGCCCGCCGTCGTCATCGTCAAGCACGCCAACCCGTGCGGGGTGGCGGTCGGCGACACCCTGGCCGCCGCCTACGCCGACGCCTACGCCTGCGATCCCCGCAGCGCCTTCGGGGGGATCGTGGCGTTCAACCGGCCCCTCGACGAGGCCACCGTCACCGAGATGGAGGAGGCGGCCCAGGCCGACGTCGTCATCGCCCCCGCCTACGACGAGGGCGTCGTCGAGCGCCTCGTGGCCAAGCGGCGCAACACCCGCATCCTCACCGCGCCAC
>RFFY01000485.1 GCA_003697065.1 Actinomyces sp.
GGACCCGGCGTCCTGGTGGTCGTGCCGGTGGCCGGCGCGGTCTCGGCCGTCGCCCTGGCTCCCCATGCCCTCGCCGTGTGGGTGGGGGTTCTCGCCTGGGGGACCGCCCTGGGTGTGCAGGAGTCGACCCTGAGGGCGGTCGTCGGGGATCTCGTGGCCGCCACCCGCCTGGGGTCGGCCTACGGCGCCCTCCACGCGGTGACGGGGATCGGGATGCTCGCGGGGGGCGCCGGGTTGGGGGTGATCAGCGGACACTCGCCGCTGGCGGCGGCCGCTGTGGTGGTGGCCGGCGAGCTCGTCGCCCTGGTCGCCCTGCGTCGAGCCCTGGCGTGATGGCCCACCGGTGAGCGTCAAGGTGGCGTCCCGCCTGCCGTCCCGGCAACGGGCGGATCAGGGCTTGTCGGCGCCGACCACCCACATGGCGAAGTACTGGGCGCCGCCGCCGTAGGCGTGGCCCAGAGCCCGGCGGGCCCCGTCGATTTGGTGCTCCCCCGCCTCGCCCATGACCTGGAGGGCCGCCTCGGCGAAACGGATCATCCCCGACGCGCCGATGGGATTCGACGACAGCACCCCACCGGAGGCGTTGATGGGCAGGTCGCCGTCGAGGGCGGTCACGCCCTGTTCGACCAGGCGCCACCCCTCGCCCGTCCCGCAGAAGCCCAGGCTCTCGAGCCACATGGGCTCGTACCACGAGAAGGGCACGTAGATCTCGGCCACGTCGATCTCGGCCCGACGGTCGACGATGCCCGCCTGGGCGAAGACGTCGTCGGCGCACTCCTCGCTGGCCGCCGGCGACACCATGTTGCGCCCCCCGTAGTTGTTGGCCTCCGAGCGCATGGCCGTGCCGTGCACCCACGCCACCGGGCCGTCGTGGGCGTCGGCGAGGTGCTCGGCGGCGAGCACCATGGCGCAGGCCCCGTCCGAGGACGGGCACGTCTCGGAGTAGCGGATGGGGTCCCACAGCATGGGCGACTCGACGACCTGGTCGAAGGTCAGCTCGTGCTGTTGGAGATGGGCGTAGGGGTTCTTGAGGGCGTTCTGGCGGTCCTTGAACGCCACCATGCACCCGATGAGCTCGGGCGCGCCCGTCATGGCCATGTAGCGGCGGATGATCGGGGAGAAGTAGCCGCCGGCGCCGGCATTGATCGAGGTCTGGAAGGGCTGGGGCAGAGACAGGGCCCACATGGCGTTGGACTCGGACTGCTTCTCGTAGCCGAGGGTCAGGACGCGCTCGTGGATCCCGGCCTGCACCAGCGAGGTGGCCACGCAGGCGGTCGAGCCCCCGACCGAGCCGGCCGTGTGGACCCGCAGGATCGGCTTGCCCACCGCACCCAGGGCCTCGGCCAGGTGGATCTCGGGCATCATCTGGCCCTCGAAGAAGTCGGGGGCCTTGCCGATCACCACGGCGTCGATGTCGTCCCAGTCGCAGGCGGCCATCTCCAGGGCCCGGTAGGCGGCCTCGCGGACGAGTCCGGGGATGGAGACGTCACCGCGGGTGGAGGCGTACTTCGTCTGGCCGACGCCGACGACGGCCGTGCGCTCGCCTCCCATCACTCCCCCTCCAGGACGCAGACGAGATTCTGTTGCAGGCACGGTCCCGAGGTGGCGTGGGCCACGGCCCGGTCGGCCTCCCCGGCGGCGATGCGCCGCGACGCCTCGACGATGCGCATCAGGCCCGCCGCCATCATGGTGTGACCGGCCAGCGCCCCACCAGAGGGGTTGACGACGGTGCGGTCCTCGTCGATCCCGAAGGCGGTCACGAGCAGGTGCTCGCTGGTGGTGAACGGGGCGTGCAGCTCGGCGATGTCGAGCCGGTCGGCACCGACCCCCGCCTCCTCGGCGGCGAGGGCGGCCGACGGGGCGGCACACAGGTCGCGCACGCCGAGGGTGTGAGCGTCGATGCGGTGGTCGATGCCCCGGATCCACACGGGACGCTCGCACAGGCGGCGGGCGGTGTCGCCGGCGGCGAGAACGACCACCGCTCCCCCGTCGGCGGCCGCCGGCAGGTCGGACGGACGCAGGGGGTCGACGGCGGGGCTCTCGGCGAGGATCTCGTCGACACTGCGCCGTTCGCGGCGCACGGCGTGCTCGCTCGTGGCGGCGTGGTCGCGACTGCGGGCGGCGATCTCGGCGAGGCGCCGCTCGCTCACGACACCCGTCTCGAGCTGGAGGCGGGCGGCCAGGGCCTCGATGGCGAAGGCGTCGGGCCACAGGGGAGCGACGTAGTAGGGATCGAGCTGGGTGGCGAGCACGTCGCGCAGCGACCCCGGCGACGACTTGCCGTAGGAGTACACGAGGGCGGTGTCGATCTCGCCGATCTGGAGCTTCACCCAGGCCTCGTAGAGGGCGAAGGCCCCGTCCATCTCGACGTGGCTCTCGCTGATGGGCGGCACCGGGCCGCACCCGTCGATGGTCATGACGAACGAGAACGCCTGCCCGGCCAGGAAGTCCGACGAACCCGAACAGGTGAAGCCGATCTCGTGCTGCTCGAGTCCGACGGCGTCCTTGGCCTCCCGGAGCAGGGGGACCATGAACTCGACCTCGGACTCGCCGCGGATGGCGTCTTGTTGGCGCAGGGCGGTGGCGACGACGGCGACCTCGCGTCGGGGGCTCACGACCCACCTCCACCGGCGGCGGGGTCGTCGACGCGCCCGACCCGGGCGTAGTCGGTGACGACGACATCGGGTTCTCCGGTCGGGCGCCACCAGCGGATGTTGCGGGCCGACATGGTGAGCTCCTCGTCGGGCAGCCACACGGCCTCGACCTGCATGCCGATCCGGACCTCTTCGGGCTCGCACTCGGCGACCAGTCCGAGGAAGCCCACGCTGGCGCCGTCGAGCACGATCCAGGCGCTGACGTAGGGCGGGTGGAGGTCGTCGCGGCCGGGGATGGGGACCCGGGTGATGTTGAACGACTCGACGTAGCCGTGCCCGGGCAGCTCGACGAATCCCTCGGTCGGTACGCCGGCGACGGGGCTCACACCGCGCGGGGGCACGAAGACCTGTCCCGTCACCGGGCAACGGTCGCCGAGGATGCGCTTGTCGGCCATGGCCCGCAGGTAGGCGGACAGGCTCCGACCCGGGGTGTAGGTGTACTCGATGCGGATCGGGGTCCGGACGCTGCGCACCGGTTCGACGTCGGCGAGCCCGTCGGGGAGCCGGACGGGTCGGGCGAGGGCCCGGGGCGGAGGAAGCGGGGAGGTGGTCACGGGGTCTCCTCCCCCGCCTCCCCCGTCTCGGCGAGGGGGACGAAGCCCGCCAGGTCGGCGATGTGGCCCTGCCTGTCGTCGCGCCAGGTGGCCCGGACCCGTAGGCCCGTGCGGATCCGGGACGGGTCGTCGACCAGGACGGCGTGCAGGAGGGGCGTGTCGGCACCGTCGAGGCGGATGAGCGCCCAGGCGAAGGGGCGGTCGAAGGGCTGCTGGGGGCGGGGCCGCTCGCACCAGGTCCACGACAGGACCCGACCCGTGTCGCCCACCTCGACCAGCTCGGTCAGGGGTTCGGCGGTGAGGGGGTCGTACTCGACAGGAGGGCACAGGACCGTCCCGTCGGGGCGGCGGATCCCCAACAGGCGACGCTCCCGCAACCCGGTGAGGAAGGCACCGACCACCGGGCCCGTCGTGCGGGTGAAGGGGTACTCGAGAACCAGCGGTGCCTGCAGGACCCCGGCGGTGTCGCTCATCGCAGCCTCCCGATCGGCCATGGGCGCTGGGCGGACGCTAACCGAGGGGCTGGTCCCCGACGAATCGATCCCGGTCGATGGATCCTCGCCGCACCGGCACCGCGCCGGCACCGTCGGCGGCCTCAGGGCCCGCCATCCCCGCCGACGTCACCCGCCGCGTCACCCCGTGCATCGGGGGCCGGCAGGAGCAGATCGACGGCCTCGTGGAGTTCGGCGATGGCCTGCTCGAGGGGCATCCACCCCTTGGTCCAGCCGATGAGCGCCGAGAACCAGACGTGCTCGACGCTGCGGATGATGCGGCGTCGGCGCCCGGGATCGACCGAGTCGTCGAAACCGGTGGCCAAAAGGCGCGAGAACACGGCGTGCATCTCCTCCTGGCAGCGCCCCACCTCGGGGCTGTCGGACAGCAGGCCGGTGATGAGGGCCGCCGAGAGGCGTTCGTTGGCCGCCATGGCCCCGGTCGTGCGCCCCAACAGGTCGCGGACCCGCTCCGCGGTCCCGGTGCCCACGGGGGGCTCGGCGATCACGGCGCGTTCGAGGGCTCCCACCCACTCGACGAGAGCGGCGGCGAGGAGGTGGTCCTTGGACGAGAAGTAGTGGTACACGGTCCCGAGGGCGACCTCGGCCCGGGCGGCCACGTCGCGCATCTGCACCGCCTCGTAGCCGCCGGCGGCGGCCAGGTCGAGGGCGGCTCGCACCACCCGGCGGCGCCTCTGTTGCTGGCGCTCGGTGAGAGGGCGGGCCGTCACGGTCGCGCCCCACGTCGCCCCGCGGGCCGCCCACCCCGCCCGGTCTCGCCGTGGGCGCGCACCCGGTCGTCGGCGATGATCGCCCACATCTGGGAGTCGACCCAACGTCCGTGCACGAGGAGATCGTGGCGCAGGGTGCCCTCGTGGCGCATCCCCAGCTTGGCCAGGACCCGGGCCGAGGCCGGGTTCTCGGGGGCACACACCGCCCACACGCGGTGAGCGCCGAGATGGTCGAAGGCGAACTCGACGGCGGCGCGGGCCCCGGCGGTGGCGAGACCCCGTCCCCAGCGCTCGCGCCTCAGCGAGAAGCCGATCTCGCAACGCCGGTGCTCGATCGAGTCGACCGACACGGTCACGATGCCCGCCGCCGCGGCGGTGGTCGGTCCGCCCGGGGCGACCTCGTCGAGGGCGAGGACGTAGCGCCGTCGCGGTCGGACGACGGTGGAGGCGATCCATTCGTCGAGCATCGCCGCCGCTCCCGCCCGGTCGACGGGCTCGATGGGCAGATGCTCGACGACGACGGGATCGCCCATGACGGCCCACACGAGATCGAGGTCGTCGTCGGTGAGCTCGCGCAGCACGATCCCGTCGCCCTCGATCCGCACGGCGTCCACGGGGTCATCATCGCCCCGGAGTGTCGGAGGGTCCCATTCCGGCGAGGACCACCCCGTGGTCCGCCAACCACTCCAGGGCGTCGGGAGGTGTTCCCGGGAGCCGGCTGTGCCCCCTCCCACCGGTGAGGGCGACGGCGACCGCCTCGGCGAAGTCGCCGGCGCCCACCGACAGATCGTCGAGTGAGCCCGTGGGCCACCACGAGACCTCCGCCGGGGCGCGGCGATCGGCGAGCCAGGCGTGGCGCAGCTCGGCGTCGAGATGGTCGACGTCGACGACATGGCCCAGCTCGTGGGCGACGACAGGGTCCAGGTCGAGTGCCGTCGTCACGTCGACGAGTACCCGACGACTCCGGGGCAGGGTGACGGCGACGGCGCCCGGCAGGGGCCCGGTGGCGACGAACGACCAGCCCGGGGCGGCGAGCTCGGGCTCGACACCCAGGCGCTCGAGGGTGGCGGCCAGCCGGTCGGCGCCCCGGCTCGTCGGCGCCGAGCCGGGCACCTCGACGGCGCCGAGCACGGCGACGGGTACCGCCGAGGCGCCCGCCGCCGGGTGGGCGCCGCCGCGCGGGCCGAACCCGGTGGTCACCGCCACCGCCACCGCCACCAGGCCCAGGACACCACGCCACGTCGTCGTTCCCACCACGCACCGTGCAGGCTCCCAGGCGGGCGGCGGCGGGGTCAAGACCGGGAACCGCTCACCGCTTGCCTCTCGCCGGCCGCGTCGCCTAGCGCGGGGGTCGTGACGACCCCGCCCGATCCTCCACCGCCGATGCGTCCCGCCCTCGACGTCGGTCTCACCGTCCCCGCCGCGGCCGCTGCCAGCCGGGCCCGGGAACTGGCCGCCTGTGGCGTCGACGGCCTGTTCACCTTCGAGGGCCCCCACGACGTCTTCTTCCCCCTGGTCGCCGCCGCCCTCGCCGGCATCGAGATCGACCTCTACACCAACGTGGCCATCGCCTTCCCCCGTTCCCCCTTCCATCTGGCCCAGCAGGGACGCGAGATGCAGGACCTCGCCGGCGGGCGCTTCGCCCTCGGGCTCGGGACCCAGGTCCGGGCCCACATCGAGCGGCGCTACTCGGCTCGCTGGGAGTCCCCCGTGACCCGCATGGCCGAGCTGGTCGGGCTTCTCCAGGCGATCTGGCAGGCCTGGGAGACGGGTGGCACCGTCGACCACCGGGGCCGCCACTACCGCCTCGACCTCCTGCCCCCTGTGTTCCGCCC
>RFFY01000486.1 GCA_003697065.1 Actinomyces sp.
CGGCGCTGCGGGTCGGGGCCGGCGCCACCTCGATCATCCCGGCGTCGACGGTGTAGACGTCGCCGACCTTGGTCACGGTGATCCGCAAGGTGGCCTTGTCGGTGGTGTTCCAGAAGAGGATGTCCTGGGCGATGGTGCGGTCGGTGCCCCGGTCGATGACGGTGGGCGAACGCAGGGGATAGGCGGCGAAGGCGCCCTCGGCCGCCAGGGTGCCCTGGACCTCGACCCCGTCGATCACCAGGGTCGGTCGGGCCTGGTCGTCGAGGCCGATGGTGTAGACGACCGAGGCGGTCTCGCCGGTGCCGAGCGGATCGCCGGACCACACGTGGGTACCGAGGATGCCCACCTCGGGGAGGGTGGTCGTGGGTGTGGCCTCGGCGGGGGCGGGGACCGTCACCGGGGTGACGGGTTGGGCGGCCGACTCGGTCACGACGTACTCGGTGACGACCTGGGGCTGGCCGGCGGCGGAACCGGCCGCGTTGCCGATGGTGAGAAAGAGGCCGCTGGTGGCCGCCGCGGTGGCGACGGTGAGCGCTGCGGCGGTGATGAGGGCGGGTCGACGTTGCATGGGGGCTCCTCGTCGGTGTCGCCGGCTCGGGGCCGGGACCGAAGTGGGGGTCGGTCACAGGGTGCCGGACTGAAGCTCTCGGGGAGCTGAACGATCCTGAAGACACCTTCAGAAACGACGCTGGTCCCGCCGGGAGTGGGCCCGGGGGCCCACTCCCGGCCGGGTGGGTGGTCAGTCGAGCTCGGCGGTGTCGGCGTGGGTGTCGACGCTCGGGGCCTCGGGATCGGCGGCGTCGTCGTTCGCCTCGGCGGACCGGTCGGGGGTGTCGGCGTCGACCTCGGCGGACTCGACGTCGGTGTCCCGGCGGTCGGTGTCGGCGTGGGTGTCGACGCTCGGGGCTTCGGGGTCGGCGTCCTGCCGGTCGCTGTCGCGGGTGACCGCCGGGTCCCGGTCGCCGTCGACGGCGGCGACGGGTTCGGGGGTGGCGTCGACGGTCACGGCGGCGACGGGGTCGGGGGTGGCGTCGACGGTCACGGCGGCGACGGGGTCGGGCGTGGCCGTCGGCGTCGGGGAGGCCACCGCAGCCCAGGCGCCGGCCCCCGTGGCGAGGGTGGCGGCCAGGGCACCGGCGGTGACAGCGGCGAGACGCTTGTCGGGTCGGAACATGATCGATCTCCTTTGATCGGTCGGTCGGTACGCCACCACGGTGACCCACGGCGCCTGAAG
>RFFY01000487.1 GCA_003697065.1 Actinomyces sp.
CCACCAGAAGGTCCGCTCGTTCACCCCCACGGGGGTGTCGTCACAGTGCAGACCGAAGCCGGTCCCGAAGCGGATCCGCCGCCCCAGCACCCGGTCGGTCCCGTCGGCCTGGACGGCGAAGATCTCCTCGAGGGTCCCGGGTCCGAGCAGGCGGACACCGGAGCGGGGATGGGTCCCCCCGCAGGCCAGGGGGGCGAGGGCCGTCACCATCCCCCGGGCGTTGGTGTGCACGTTCGATGCCGGCATCTCGGCGCGCCGCCAGGTGGCGGTGTTCACCAGCCCCGCCGACCGTCGCGAACTGGCGGCCTGCCGCCGGGTCAGATCGTCGTCGGCGGCACCGAAGGTGGCCGCACCGAGCACCGACACGTCGGCCACGCGCGCGTGGTGGCGGTCGGCGAGACCCACGTGGACGTCGGCACCGGTGACCGCCGCGATCTCGTCACCGATGAAGCGGCCGGCGGTGCGCCCGTCGACCCGGCGGATGAGCTCCCCGAGCAGCCACCCCTGGGTCTCGGCGTGGTAGCCCGACCCGTCACCGGGCGTCCAGTCCGGTTCCTGGGCGGCGAGACGGGCGCAGCAGGCGTCCCAGTCGAACACCTCGAGGTCGCCCACCGGCTCGGCGAAGCTCGGCAGGCCGGCGGTGTGGGACATGACCTGGCGGACGGTGACCGCCTCCTTGCCGGCGGCGGCGAACTCGGGCCAGTGGCGGGCGACGGGATCGTCGAGGGCGAGGGCGCCGCGGTCGGCGAGCATGAGCACCGCCGTGTTGGTCAGCATCTTGGTGAGCGACCAGGCGTTGACGATGGTGTCGCGCTCCCACGAGCGTGTGCGCGCCAGGTCGCGGTGTCCGCCCCACAGGTCGACGACGAGCTCTCCGTCGACGGCCACGGCACACGAGGCACCGATGTCGCCGTGCTCGAAGTTCTCCCCGAACGCCTGACGGACCGGCTCCCAGCCGGGGGCGGCACGGCCACGGATCACGATGTCACCCATGGCCCCACCGTAGAGGCCGGGGCCGGCACCGTCAGGCGCCCGTCGGGACACGGCCCCCGGATCAGGCCGGGACCACGGCCACCGGGGTGTCGTAGAAGGAGGCGCTCCCACCGATCGGGTCGGTGAGGCAGACGTCACCGAGGACGGGGTCGACCAGCATCACCGAGTTCGGGCACAGTCCCGACCGGCGACGCTCGTCGCCGTGGACGACCTCGCCGTCGATCTCGACGTCGTTGGAGCCGTACGCCCAGTGGCCGTAGCTCCAGGAGGCGGCCACCGTGCCGGGCAGGATGCCCTCGACCACCTTCAGGGGCCCTGCGGCACTGACCGTCCGGCCGTCGCCCACCTCGAAGCGTCCCGCCGGGTTGGACGCCGACACGAGGCGGACGGTCTGGCCGTCCTCGAGGCCCAGTCGTTCGGCGTCGACCCGGTTCATGAGGACGTGGTTCGTGGGGGCGAGCCCGATGTTGCTCCAGTAGTTGGAGATCGTCCGGGACTGGCCACCCCACACCTCCTTGTAGGTGAACAGGGCGAAGGGGTACTCGTCGCTGCTCGCCAGAGGTGTGCCGGTGGCGTCGTACTGGCCACGCCACACGGGATAGCCGTCGAAGGGCTCGCCGGTGAGGGAGTTGCGGCCGGCGGCGACGTCGGGCATGAAGAGCCGGAACATCTTGCCCAGCCGGCTCTTCATCATGTCCCCGTCGTGGGCGGTGCCGTAGGGGGCGAAACGTCCACCCCGATTCAGCACGTGGACGACCTTGGGCCACTCGTCGGGGCGGACCGCCGCCTTCCACCTCTCCTGGTCGAACACCGAGGCGGGCAGATGACGGCGGGCCCGGCGGAACAGCTCGAGTTCCTCGTCGGTGGCGTCCGCGACCGCCTCGTCTGCGGCATCACCGAAGGCGATGTTGGCGACGGCCTTCAGGTACCAGTCCTCGGGCCGGTCGAGGGACAGACCGGGGCCGAACGCATCGGCGCCGAAGCACGGTGCACCGAGCTTCTTGGCCACCGCGATCATGAACGCCTCCAGCGAGATGGGCATGGTCTCGCCGTCGATGGTCACCTCCTCGGTGAGGGGTACGGCCACCGGCTGGCGGATCTTGCTCGCCTTGGTCGTGACGTCGGGTGTGACGTGGGGGGTGCCCCAGCGCTCGAGGTAGGTGAGGTCGGGCAGGATGTAGTCGGCGTACATCGAGGTCTCGCCGATCACGATGTCGCTGGCGATGAACAGGGGCACCCGGTCCGGGTCCCGTAGCATCTCGATGGTGGTGTGCCCGGCGGGCGAGGCCAGAGCGGGCGTCCCCATGTGGGTGACGAGGATCTTGCCCGGGTACGGGTAGCCGGTGGCGAAGGAGGG
>RFFY01000063.1 GCA_003697065.1 Actinomyces sp.
CCGGCCGCGATCAGGGCGAGAAGGGGCGCCACGATGGCCATCTCGACGAGGGCGAGGCCACGGTCCCCGACGAGACGACCCAGGCGCGCCCGGGCGGGTCCGGGCAGGAGGTGGCGGCGACGTCCCATCACAGCTCCTGGGGCTCGACCTTGAGGACCGTGGTGTCCTCGAAGTCGATGGCGTTGCCGAACAGACCGGTGATGTAGTCGTGGTGGACGCGGACCCACACCCCCACGTAGTCGAGCCCGGTCCCGACGCTCACGATCCGCGAGGCCGGGCACCAGTGGCGATCGGGATCGGGGAGGGGGTTCGGTGTGGGGTCGCAGCCGAACTCGGCACGCGTCAGGTTGAAGTCGGACGCGGTGTAGACGTTGCACTGGTTGGCGGCCAGGGTCGCGGGCGAGGTCGAGGTCTTGCAGGCGCTCGGCACCGAATCCGACGGGCCGGTGGCGCGGAACACCACCAGACGGTCGATGGCGCCGTCGGGCAGGGCGGCGCCCGCTCTCTGCACCGCCCGCAGGACGCGGTAGTCGGCGTCGTTCACGTTGCCCGCCACCGACGCCTCGCGGGCGGCATCCCGGGTGATGTTGGCGACAGCCAGGTAATCGCGAAAGGCGAAGCCGAACTCGAAGATGGCGAAGACGAACAGGAACAGCACCGGGGTGACGATGGCGGCCTCGACCATCGCCGCTCCCCTGTCGCCCCGCCGTCGTCCCGCGCTCTTCTGGTTCGGCATCCGGTGATGTCTCACACGCTGTCCTCTCCGACCCGCGGCCAGACTCTCCATCGGCACCGCGGGCACGCGGGTTGAGCCGAACGTCCCACGGCGACGGTCAGAGGTCCCGGGACCCGTCCCGTTAGGCTCCGACGGGTGACGGGCGAGCTGAGCGAACAGGAGCGGCGCTGGGGCTCGACCATGCGCGGCCATCGGGTCGGCGACGTCGAGACCGCCCACGCCGACTCGGCAGCGGCCGTGAGTCTCGAGGGCCCACTGAGCCGCGTCGAGCGCGAGGAACTCGAGGACCGTCTCCTGGCGCCGGAGGCCACCCGGGCCCGCGGGGCCGGCCGGCGCCTCGTCGAAGAGGCTCCCGACCCCCGCCGCACCTGCTTCGAACGCGACCGCGACCGGATCCTCCACGCCACGGCCTTCCGCCGACTGGCCGGCAAGACCCAGGTCTTCGTCTTCCCCGACGACCACCAGCGGACCCGCCTCACCCACGCCCTCGAGGTGGCCCAGGTGGCCCGGAGCATCGCCCGCTCCCTGCGCCTCAACGTCCCCCTCGTCGAGGCCATCGCCCTGGGGCACGACTGCGGCCACGGTCCCGGGGGCCACGCCTCCGAAGCCGCCCTGTCTCCCTACGTGCCGGGGGGCTTCGACCACGCCGTGTGGGGCGCCGACGTCACCCTCACCCCCTTGAACCTGTGCCGGGAGACCCTCGACGGCATCCGCAACCACTCCTGGTCGCGGCCGGCACCGGCGACGCCCGAGGGCGAGGTCGTGAGCTGGGCCGACCGGATCGCCTACCTGTGCCACGACTTCGAGGACGCCGTGTCCGCCGGTGTGGTGACCGGCGACGACCTTCCCGACACCGTCCGCGAGTTCGCGGGCACGAGCCGTCGACGCCAACTGGCCGCCTTCATCGACGCCGTCGTGACCACCACCCGGCGGACCGGCATCATCGGCATGCACGCCGACGCCGCCGCGGCCCTGTCCGACTTCCGGACCTTCAACTACGAGCGCATCTACCTGCGCCCGGCGTCACGGGAACAGGCGCACCGGGTGGTCGAGCTCCTGCGGGCGCTGGTGGACCATCTCCGGCGACGCCCCGACCGCCTTCCCGACCGCCTGCGCCACGACGACGGCGAGGACGCCGTCACCCGGGCCGCCGTCGAATGGGTGGCCGGCATGACCGACCGCTACGCCGTGCGCGCCGGACGCGAGTGGCTCGACTACGACCCGCGCCGTCTGCCCCGGGGCGTCGATCTGGGGCGCGACTAGCGCGCCGAGCTCCGAGCCGGTCCGGGGGTGAGGTCAGTCGGGCAGGACGTCGACGAGGCGACGACCCTTGCGGCTCCCGAACTTCACGACCCCGTCGGCGGTGGCGAAGAGGGTGTCGTCGCCACCCCGGCCCACGTTCTCGCCGGGATGAAAGCGCGTGCCGCGCTGGCGCACGATGATCGACCCGGCGGTGACCCGGGTCCCGTCGTAGACCTTCACCCCGAGGCGCTTGGCCTGGGAGTCGCGTCCGTTACGGGTGGAACCCCCGCCCTTGGTCTTCGACATGGCCGCTCAACCCTTCGTGATGTCGGTGATCTCGACGGTCGCCAGGGTCTGGCGGTGACCCCAACGCCGGCGCTGGTTGGTCTTCGACTTGTAGGTGAAGCCGGTGATCTTGGGGCCACGGTGCTCGTCGAGGACGCGTCCACGGACGGTCACCTTGGCCAGCTCGTCGGCGGAGGCCAGGACCTCGTCGCCGTCGACGTACAGCACCGGTTCCAGCTCGACCTCGGCACCGGGCTCGCCCAGGCGTTCGACCTCGATGGTCTGGCCGGCGGTCACGCGGTACTGCTTACCGCCTGTCTTCACGACTGCGTACATAGGTCGACAATGCTACCCGTGGCGTCCCCCGCCACCACCCCCGCCCACGGACCCGCGGGCAGGGCGTGGTCTCACCAGGTCAGGAGCTCCTCGTCGAGGAGCAGTCCCCGACCCTCGCAGGTCGGGCACGGATTGGTCAGAGATTCGATCAGTCCCTCACCGATGCGCTTGCGGGTCATCTCGACCAGCCCGAGATCGGAGATCTCGAAGACCTGGGTGCGGGTCTTGTCGTGGGCGAGGGCCCGCCGGAAGGTGGCCACCACCTCGTCCCGGTTGGCCTGGTCCTCCATGTCGACGAAGTCGATGACGATGATCCCGCCGATGTCGCGGAGGCGGAGCTGACGGGCGATCTCCTCGGCCGCTTCCAGGTTGTTCTTGAAGACGGTCTCCTCGAGGCTCGAGCGGCCGACGTTGCGGCCCGTGTTGACGTCGATGACCGTCAGGGCCTCGGTGTGCTCGATCACCAGGGACCCGCCCGAGGGCAGCCACACCTTGGAATCGAGAGCCTTCCGGAGCTGCTCGTCGACGTGGTAACGCTCGAAGAGGGGCAGGGCCTCGCGCGAGCGGTCGTAGTACTCGACCCGGTCGGCGAGGGCCGGCGTGATGCTCGACACGTAGGCCGAGACCTCCTCGTAGAGCTCCCGGTCGTCGATGACGACACCCCGGAAGTCACGGGTGAACTCCTCGCGGATCACCCGCACCGCCGCCGCCGGTTCCCGGTACAGCAGGGCCGGAGCCTTGACCTTGCGGGCCAGGGCGTCGATCTCGTTCCACTGGGACACCAGACGGGCCACGTCCCGCTCGATCTCCTCGGCGGTGACGTTCTCGGCCGCCGTACGCACGATCACCCCGTGCTCGGCCGGCTTGACCTTGTCGAGGATCTGGCGCAGGCGACGCCGCTCGCCGTCGGGTAGACGCTTGGAGATCCCGTAGGTGGACGAGTTGGGCACGAGCACGACGAAGCGTCCCGGCAGGGACACCTCCTGGGTCAGGCGCGCCCCCTTGTGGGCGATGGGGTTCTTGGTGACCTGGCAGATGATGGCCTGCTTGGCCGACAAGATGTCCTCGATGCGGGGTTGCTCGCCGGCTTGCCCCTCGACCTCGTCGGGGTCGTACTGCACGTCACCGCGGTACAACACGGCGTTCTTCGGGGTGCCGATGTCGATGAAGGCGGCCTCCATGCCGGGCAGCACGTTCTGGACCCGACCGAGGTAGATGTTGCCGTGGATCTGGCTGATGTCGTCGGAGGGGCGCGACACGTGATGCTCGATCAGCTGGCGCCCTTCGAGGACGGCGATCTGGGTCGCCCGCTCCCCCACGTGCACACACATGAGGTAACGGCCGACGGCCCGTCCCTTGCGGGTCCGCCCCCGCCTCTTCTTCAGGGTGCGGGCGTCGAGCTCCACGGGTTCGTCGCTGGTGACCGCCTCGACCGGCGCCGGTTTGTCCCCCCGGCCCCGGCGTCCACCGCCGCGCTGGCGGTCGCCGCTCTTGTCGTTGCGGTTCTGGGTTCCGCCGCCGTTCTTCTGACCACCCCCGCCGCGTCGGCGGCGGCGGCGCTTGCGCCCTCCACCCGAGCCTCGCTCGCCCGACCCCTGCTGGTCGGAGGCGGGCCGGGTGTCACCGATACGGGGCTTGCCGGCCCCCGACTCGGGGGCGGGCCGGGTGTCACCGATTCGGGGCTTGCCGGCCCCCGACTCGGGGGCGGGCCGGGTGTCACCGATACGGGGCTTGCCGGCCCCCGGCACCGGGTTCGGGTTCGGGTTCGGGGCTCCGGCGCCCTCGGGGCGGGGGTCAGGACCGGGCTCGGGGCGTGGGCCGTCGGCCGGGCGGTCCGAGGACCGGGGCCGGGGAGCCTCCGGGGATGTGTCGCTCATGTGGGCGTTCCTTGGGTTCGGGTCCCGGGAGCGGACTCACGTGCCACCTCCCGAGACCGACGACAGAGACGCCACCGGGAGGGGTTCGTGGCGCGTACCGTCGTCGTCGATGATCCATTGGGCCAGGCGGCGTACCCGCAACTCGACGAGGTCGGCGTCGAGAGCGCCGACGAGTTCCGAGGGGCGCACCGCCCGGGGGGTGGTACCGAGTTCGGCCCGCAGACCGCAACCCGACACCAGAGGCTCGCAGGGTTCGAGGTCGATCACCTGGGGCCGTAGGTCGTCGACGACCTCCCGGCCCTTGCGCTCGCGGGTGACGACGATCGAGTCGGCGGCGAGGGCGCGAGCCACGGCCCTCTCCACCTCGGCGGGATCGGCCTCGAGGTCGATCCACCAGGTACAGCTGCTGACGGCCGACTGCAGGGAGGTCGTCCCCCGCTCGAGGGGGGCGAGGGCGGTCACCGTCATACCGGCGGGCAGGGCCTCGCTCAGCTGCCGGGCCAGGGCGTCGGTATCGGCCGGGGGAACCGACCCCGCGGCCAACTCGACGTCGAGGTACTCGGCGTCGGACTCGTAACTCGTCGGCAGGGCCAGCCCGAACGCCACCCGGGGCCGGGGGTTGAAACCCTCACTGTGGGCGAGCGGCAGGCGGACCCGGCGCAGGGTCCGCTCCCAGATCCGGGCCACGTCCCGGTGGGAGGTGAAGCGCACCTTGCCGTGCTTGGTGTAGCGCAGACGCAGCGCCACCGGGTTCGTCATGCGGGCACCTCGGCGGGCGGACGGCGCTCGAGGAGACGCACGGGGACCTCGCCGCCCGACGACAGATCGACGCCGGTGCCCTGGCTGCCACCCGCGGGAGGAAGCGGTGAGGCGACCACGTGCTCGATGCCGTAACCGGTGCAGGCACCGCAGTCGTAGCACGGCGTCCAGCGGCAGTCCGGGAGTCCGACCTCGGCGAGGGCGTCACGCCAGTCCTGCCACAGGAAGTCGCGGTGCAGGCCGGCCGAGAGGTGATCCCACGGCAGGACCTCGTCCTCGCGCCGGTGACGGTGCACGTACCAGTCGATGTCGAGCCCGTGGGCGGCCATGGCCCGCTCCCAGCGCGCCAGATCGAAGTGCTCGGACCACTCCTGGAAGGTGCCACCCTCGCGCCAGACCTGCTCGATGACCGCCCCGATGCGCCGGTCACCGCGGCTGGCGATGCCCTCGACCAGGGTGGCGCGCGGATCGTGCCACTTGAGCTGCACCCCCCGGGCCCGACGCAGCTCGTCGCGCAGGAGCCCGATCTTGCGACCGAGTTCCTCGCTGGTGTTCTGGCCGAACCACTGGAAGGGGGTGAAGGGCTTGGGCACGAAGCCCCCCACCGACACCGTCACCGAGGGCGATCGGTGATGGGACCGCCCCAACTCGACGCAGTTGCGGGCCAGCTCGGCGATCCCGAGGGTGTCGGCGTCGGTCTCGGTGGGGAGTCCGGTGAGGAAGTAGAGCTTCATCCGGCGCCAGCCCTGGCTGTAGGCCGACTCGACGGCTCCGTAGAGGTCCTCTTCACGGATGAGCTTGTTGATCACCTGACGCAGACGCCACGAGCCCGCCTCGGGAGCGAAGGTCAACCCGGTGCGCCGGGCCCTCTGGATCTGGGCGGCGAGCCCCACCGTGAAGGCGTCCACCCGCAGGCTGGGCAGGGCGACCGACACCTGGCCGCAGCCGGCGTCGCTGACCGTGTCGGCCACCACCTCCTCGATCCCGCTGAAGTCGGCGGTCGACAGGGAGGTGAGGGAGACCTCGTCGTAGCCCGTGCGGGCCAGTCCCTCGCGGATCATGGTGCGGACCTGCTCGGCGGGCCGCTCGCGGACCGGTCGGGTGATCATGCCCGCCTGGCAGAAACGACACCCCCGGGTGCACCCGCGGAAGACCTCGACGTTGAGACGGTCGTGGACGACCTCGGTGAGGGGGACCAGCTGACGCCGGGGGTAGGGCCAGTCGGCGAGGTCGGCGACCGTGCGCTTCTCCACCACCGGGGGGACGTCGGCGAAGCGGGGTTCGACGGCCACCAGGTCCCGCCCCCGGTAGGTCACCTCGTACAGGGACGGCACGTACACGCCGGGCACACGGGCCAGGGCGCGGAGCACCTCGTGGCGGTCCTCGCGGCCCGAGGCCAGCCAGTCGGCCACCACCTCGGTGATCTCGCCCACGACCTCCTCGCCGTCGCCGAGGACGGCGATGTCGACGAAGTCGGCGATCGGCTCGGGGTTGAAGGCGCAGTGCCCACCGACGGCCACCAGGGGGTGGTGGGCCCGGCGGTCGGCGCTGCGCACGGGGACACCGGCCAGATCGATGCAGTTGAGCAGGTTGGTGTAGGTGAGCTCGGCGGCGAGGTTGAACGCCAGGACGTGGAACTCGCCCGCCGGGCGGTGGGTGTCGACGGAGAAGAGGGGGATGCCCTCGCTCCGCATGATGGCCTCGAGGTCGACCCAGGGGGCATAGGCGCGTTCGGCCGCGGCGTCGGGACGCTCGTTGAGGATCTCGTAGAGGATCTGCAGGCCCTGGTTGGGCAGACCGACCTCGTAGGTGTCGGGGTAGGTGAGCAACCACGACACGATGCCGGGGCCGTGGCGGGGGGTGAGCGCCCCGTCCTCACACCCGATGTAGCGGGCCGGCTTCGACACCCGTGACAGCACGGTCTCGAGACGGGGCCACACCGACGACATGCGACGATCGTACCGGGGTGGGCGCGACGACCGGCAGATGCGGTCAGCTGAAGCGGCGCCGGTGGACGCCGGCCACCAGACCCAAAGCGACCAGGGACGTGATCATCGACGAGCCCCCGTAGGACACGAGGGGCAGGGGAATACCGGTCACCGGCATCATCCCCATCGTCATGCCCACCGACTGGAAGATCTGGAACAGGAACATCACCATCACCCCGACCGCGATCAGGCGGTCGAAGCGGTCCCGGGCCCGCATGGCGATGCGCCAGATCCGGAACACGAGCAGGCCGAACAGGCCCAACAGCAGGCCCGCCCCGCGGAACCCGAGTTCCTCGCCGGCCACGGTGAAGATGAAGTCGGTCTGCTGTTCGGGGACGAGGTCGGAGCGGGTCTGGGTGCCCTGGAACAGGCCCTGACCGGTCAGACCCCCGTTGCCGATGGCGATCTGGGCCTGCTCGGCGTTGTAGGCGTAGGGCGCCAGATCCGGAGACACCTCCTCCTCGTCGAACAGGAAGATCGTGAGGCGGGCCTTCTGGTAGTCGGCGAGCACGTCGGACTGGAAGACGGCGAAGGTTCCGGTGGCGGCCACCAGGGCCAAAGCGACGATCACCCGGGCCCGGACCCCGCTGACGACCACGAGAGCCACCGTCACCGCCACGTAGACGAGCACGGTTCCCAGATCGGGCTGGAGCAGGATCAGGGCCACGAGCAGGCCCACGCTGGCCAAAGCGGCGGCCAGGCGACGCAGGGGCAGGCGCTCGCTCGAGAGGATCCACGCCAGGGCCACGATGGCCACGAGCTTGCCGGGCTCGGAGGGCTGGAAGCGGATCCCGGCCA
>RFFY01000488.1 GCA_003697065.1 Actinomyces sp.
AACCGCTGCTGGCCGGTCCCGGTGGGCGGCGCCGAGCGGGCGGCGGCCGCCCGCCTGGCCCGCCGGGACCCCCAGCACCGCGGCGACCTCGCCGCCACGGCGGGGGTGGCGGACCCCTCCGTGGTGGCGGCCACCGCCCGGGCCGTCGCCGCCGCCACCGACCTGGCCGCCGCCGTCGTCGACCACGAGGAGGAGGCCCTGGCCGCCCTGGCCCACCCCGGGGCGCCCCTCGTCCGCCTGGCGGAGCTGGCCGACGACGTGGCCGACCTCGACGCCGTCGACGCCGTTGCCGACGCCCTGGCGGCGGCCGAAGCGGCGGGACCGGCCGCGCGAGGGGTCCCGTCTCCCCTTCCGGACGAGGGGCCGCGCGCGGGCTCGTAGGCTGGGAGGATGGCCAGCCTCGCCGAGCTCGCCCGGGGCCACACCGTCCTCGACGCCGACGCCATCGCCCACCTCCAGCGCCTCGTCGGCTCCTGGTCCCTGCTCGCCGACCTGTCCTTTTCGGATCTGCTCCTGCACGCCCCGGTCGGCGCCGACGCCGACACCTTCGTGACCCTGGCCCACGTCCGCTCGACCACCGGGCGGACCGTGCACCTCGGTGACCCCATCGGGGGTCGGGTCGAGGCGGCCGAGCGGCCTCTCATGCGGCGCTGCCTGCTCGAGGGGCGGATGGGCGAGGAGCTCGTGAGCGCCACCCCTCTCGCCGGCGACGACGACACCGTCGAGGAGGACATCCGCCACCCCGCGGCCCGGCGGCGCCGCGTCGACTACGTCCCGGTGCGGGCGGGCGACGAGGTGGTCGCCGTGCTCACCCGCGAGGACGAGCCCGCCCTGTTGCGTCATCCGAGCCAGCTCGAGGGCACCTACCGGCGCCTCTTCGACCGCCTGGCGATCATGATCGCCGAGGGCTCCTTCCCCTTCGACGCCGACACCCCGGCCGGCGAGTACCGCGAGCCGCGGGTCGGTGACGGCGTGCTGGTGCTCGACCGGGAGCAGAGGATCGAGTACGGCTCACCCAACGCCTTGTCGGCCCTGCACCGGCTCGGCGTGCTGGGTCCGATCGAGGGCAGCACCTTCGGCCAGCTGGGCCTCGACGGTCGGGTGGTCGCCGAGGCCTTCCGCCAGCGTCGCTCGGTCATCGCCGAGCTCGACCGCGGCCCGGAGCTGGCCGTGGTCGTACGGTGCTACCCCCTGTCGGCCAAGGGGGCGCTGACCGGTGGCCTCGCCTTGATGCGCGACATCTCCGAGCTGCGCCACCGTGACCGGCTCCTGGTCTCCAAGGACGCCACGATCCGCGAGATCCACCACCGGGTGAAGAACAACCTCCAGACCATCTCGGCTCTGTTGCGGCTCCAGTCGCGGCGCCTGTCGTCGCCGGAGGCGAAGGCCGCCGTCGAGCAGTCGGTGCGGCGTATCTCGTCGATCGCCCTCGTGCACGAGGCCCTGGCCGTCGAGACGGGTGATGTCGTCGACTTCGGCGAGGTGGTCAAGCCCGTGTTGCGGATGGTCGAGGAGGGCCTCACGGCCCCCGAGCGTCCCCTGCGCATCGAGGTGAGCGGCTCCCTGGGGCGGGTCCCGGGCGAGGTGGCGATGCCCCTCGCCGTCGTGCTCACCGAGCTCGTCCAGAACGCCATCGACCACGCCGCCGGCGTGGGGTCGCGGGTGCTGGTCGAGCTCGAGGGGCGGAGCCGGGAGCTGGTCGCCTCCGTCGTCGACGACGGTCCCGGGGTGCCGCCGGGCTTCTCGCTGGACCGCGACGCCGGGCTGGGCCTCACCATCGCCCGGACCTTCGTGGTGTCGGACCTGGGCGGCTCGATCACCGTGGGACCGGGCCACGGTGAGGGGTCGCGGACGGGCACCCGGGTGACGGTGAGGATCCCGCGCCCGGGAGTGCGGCTCGCTTTGGGGTGAGATCCGGCGCCCGCCTCAGGCGTCGGCGGCGTGCCGGAACCCGTGGCGCCCGCCTCAGGCGCCGGCGGCCTCGGCGCGGGAGCGGAGCCAGGCCCGGCGCAGGAGGCGGCGCTCGTCTTCGGCGGTGCCGCCCCAGATACCGGTGTCCTGGTTGGTGACGATGGCGAACTCCAGGCACGCGTCGCGGGCCAGACAGCCGCAGCAGACCTCCTTGGCGGAGCGGATCTGCTCGACGGCGGGTCCGGTGGTGCCCACCGGGAAGAAGAGGTTCGGGTCGGTGTCGCGGCAGGCCGCGTTCACGCGCCAGCTCAGGTCGTGCAGATGGTCGGCGGTGATCGCCACGTCGTTCGGTCCCCCTCGTCACGCGGTCCGGGCGTGGCCCGCCGGGGCGAGCCCCGTCCCAGCCGTCTTGTCACCTGTCGGGTGCGATCCTAGGAAACGAGAACCGGTTCTGACAAGACGAATCTGGAACCGGTTCTCGTCTTGGATACCAGGACCCCATGTCCGGACTGCGGGATCGGGGCGGATCCTCGGCCGGCGGAGCCCGCCCCGGCACCTCGGCGGCGGGGTCGGCCGCGGTGGGAGCACGTCGGATGGAGATCTGCGAGACTGGCGGCCGTGACCCTCGTGATCGCCCACCGGGGCGCGTCGGCCGCGGCCCGCGAGAACACCGTCGAGGCCTTCCGCCTCGCCGGCGAGCTCGGAGCCGACTGGGTCGAGCTCGATGCCCGCGTCTGTGGTGACGGGGTCGTCGTCGTCCACCACGACGCCTGCCTCCCCGACGGACGGGTCATCTCGACGGTCCCCTTCGCCGAGCTTCCCGAACACGTTCCCAGCCTGGCCGAGGCCCTCGAGGCGTGCGGCGATCTCGGTGTCAACATCGAGATCAAGAACCTTCCCGACGACCCCGACCACGACGCCCAGCCCGTCGTCGTCGACGCCGTCGCCGGCATCGTGCAGGCCTACCTCGGCGTCGACCGCACCATCGTGTCGTCCTTCGACATGGGAGCCGTCGACCGGCTCCACACCGTCGACCCCACGATCCCGGTGGGCTGGTTGACCGTCGATCTCGGCGACCCGGCCCGGGCCGTCGAGCGGGCCGTCGCCCACGAGATGTCGACCCTGCATCCCTACGACGGGCTGGTCGACGCCGCCCTGGTCCGGCGGGTCCACGAGGCGGGTCTGGGCCTGCACGTGTGGACCGTCGACGACCCCGACAGGATGCGGACCCTCGTCGAGTGGGGCGTCGACGGCATCATCACCAACCTGCCCGACGTCGGCCGACGTGTCGTCGACGAGATGGGCGCCGGCGTCGCCTGACCCCCGGCGCCGAGGGTGCGGTCACCCGCCGAGCGGGTCCCGGAGCTCCCGGTGGGGCGGCACCACGAGGTTCAAGACGTCGGGCTCCCAGGCGAAGCGGAGGCGACGGCACGCCCCGAGGTCGTCGCCGTCGACCTGGTGGGGCTGGGCCGGGTCGGCCTCGATCTCGAGCGCCTTCAGGTCGCGCACCACGTCGACGGCGCTGCTCGCCTCGAGGCGCCGCCCGGCCAGGGCCCGGCCCAGCACCGGGGCCAGCGACCCCAGGCCCAGGCGCCGCAGGGTGACGGCGGCCAGGGGGGTGTGGAGATCGAGGCCGGGGACGAGATCCAGAGGCCGGTTGCCCAGGTAGGTGTAGGGACTGGCGTTGAGCACGACGGTGAGAAAGCCCCGTGACAGCTCGGTGCCGTCGGGTCCCCGGACCAGAAGGGGAGGGCGGCGCCGGTCGGTCCGCCACCAGGTCTCGACCGCCGCCATGACGAAGAGGGGATGACCCGCCCACCTCTTCCAGGGGCCGCGCCGTTCGACCGCCTCGACCACGGCGGCGTCGAAACCCACCCCGCAGTGGAACAGGAAGTAGCGGCCCTCGACCACCCCGAGACCGACCGGTTCGACGGATCCCGCGGCCAGGGCCTCGAGGGTGACCCCGGCGGCGTCGACGGGATCGTCGGGCAGGCCGAGGATGCGGGCGAACACGTTGGTCGAACCACCCGGGAGGGCGGCGAGGGCGGTGTCGGTGCCGACCAGGCCGTTGGCGGCCTCGTTGAGGGTCCCGTCGCCGCCCAGCACCACCACGACGTCGGCGCCGTCGCGGGCCGCGGACAGAGCGAGACGGGTGGCGTGGCCCCGTCGGCTCGTCTCGGCCAAGGTGACCTCGTGGTCGGCGGACAGGGCCTTGTGGATGATGACGCGCCGCCGGGCGGTGACCGACGAGGCGACGGCGTTGACGATGAAGGTGATACGCAGGGCCGGTCCTCGCCGCTGATCGATGATCCGCTGGTGGATGGTGACGTCGGGCCGCGGCGCCGGGTGGCGCCGGCCCGCCGTGTGACCTGCGGCTCCGGAATGGGCCGCGGCGTCCCAATGCTGGCACACTGCCGCCCATGAAGGTCGTCGTATGTGTGAAACAGATCCCGGATCCGGCCGACCCGGGTGAGCTCGACCCCGAGACCAAGACGCTCAAGCGTGACGTCAAGCTCATCTTGGACGAGTCTGACTCCTACGGGGTCGAGATGGCGCTCCAGCTGGTGGACGCCGCCGGTGACGGCGAGGTCCACCTGGTGTCGATGGCGCCCAACAACGAGGTCAGCGGTCTGCGCACCGCTTTGGCCATGGGGGCCGACAGCGCCACCCTGATCAGCGACGAGACCCTCCGCGGCACCGACGCCCTCGGCACCGCCAAGGTCCTCGCCGCCGCCATCGGCCGGGCCGAACCCGACCTGGTCATCACCGCCACCGAGTCCTCCGACGGCTACACCGGCACCGTGCCCGAACAGATCGCCGCCCTGCTCGGCCTGCCCTCGGTCACCTTCGCCAAGGCCATCGAGGTGAGCGACGGCACCGCCCACGTGAAGCGCCAGACCGAGGCCGGCTACGACGAGGTCACCTGCCCCCTGCCGGCCGTCGTGTCGGTGACCGCCGGTGTCGTCGAACCCCGCTACCCCTCCTTCAAGGGGATCATGGCCGCCAAGTCCAAGCCCGTCGAGGAGGTCACGGTCGCCGATCTCGGCATCGCCGCCGACCAGGTGGGCTGGACCGGCGCCCGTCAGGAGATCACCGACATCCGTCCCGCCCCGGCACGTGAAGCGGGCGAGATCATCGAGGACGAGGGCGATGCCCACGAGCGCATCATCGCCTTCCTCGACGAGCTGAAGGTCCTGTGAGGAGGCGACGATGAGCATCGACACGATCTGGGTCTTCGGCGAGACCAACGGCGACGAGGTCGCCACCATCACCCTCGAGATGCTGGCCAAGGCCCGCGAGCTGGCCGACACCGTGTGCGTGTTCATGGCCGGCGACGCCGACGAGGTGGCCGAGACCCTCGGCGACCACGGCGCCGAGACCGTGTACACCGTCGGCGACCTCGACGGCGCCATGACCGGTGTGACGGTGGCGGCCGCCGTCGCCGCCGCCATCGAGGGTGGCGACGTCGACGCCCCCGACATGTTCCTGCTGGGCACCACCTACGACGGACGCGACGTGGCGGCCCGCCTGTCGGTCGCCCTCGACGTCCCCGTCATCACCAACGTGGTCGACCTCGAGGTCGACGGCGACAGCGTGGTCGGCGTCGAACCGGTCTTCGGTGGCACCACCGAGGTCCGGACCCGCTTCACCCACGACGGCCCCCAGATCTTCCTGGTGCGCCCCAAGTCCTTCGCCGCCGAGCCGGCCGGTGGTGCCGAGGCCGACGTCGAGGAGCTCGAGGTCCCCGACCTGGGCGCCGTCGGCGCCGCCCGCATCGTCGACCGCTTCGTCGAGGAGACCGAGGGTCCCAAGCTCGACGAGGCCGAGATCGTCGTGTCCGGTGGTCGTGGTCTGGGCGACAAGGACGCCTACGAGATGATCGAGAAGCTGGCCAAACTCCTCGGCGGCGCCCCGGGGGCCAGCCGGGCCATCGTCGACGCCGGCTGGGTGCCCTACTCCTACCAGGTGGGCCAGACGGGCAAGGTGGTCAAGCCCACGGTGTACATCGCCGCCGGGATCTCCGGGGCCACCCAGCATCTGGTGGGCATGAAGGGCTCCAAGAACATCATCGCGATCAACAAGGACCCCGAGGCCCCCATCTTCAGCGTGGCCGACCTCGGGATCGTCGGCGATGTCCACAAGGTTCTCCCCAAGCTGATCGAGGCCCTCGAGAAGCGCTGAGAAACGGGGCGGACGGCCTCCCGACGGGCCTTCCCGCTCCCGGCCCCGTCCCCAGGATCGTCCACAGGTGCCCTTCGGCGCGGGCTTTTTCGTCGCGCCCGGAGGCCGCGTGGCCGCTCACAGGCGCCGGTCGGTGGCGGCGAACGCCCAGGCCAGGCCCTCGCCGGGAAGCTCCCCGGCCAGGCGCAGGGACCATCCCGTGTCGGGCTCGTCGGCGTCCCACAGCCACCAGCGGG
>RFFY01000489.1 GCA_003697065.1 Actinomyces sp.
CCCGCTCCCGCTCCGGCTCCCGCTCCCGCTCCGGCTCCCGCTCCCGCTCCGGCCGACGGGATGGTCGACGCCGCCGGCGCCGGCACCGTCGCCTACAGCGTCGCCGGTACCACCGTCACGGTCACCGACGTCACCGTCACCGAGGGGTGGCGGGCGGTCGTCGAGCGGGCCTCGGGTCTGGAGGTCGAGGTGACCTTCCGTCGGGGTACCCAGCGCATCGACGTGAAGGTCGAGGTCGACGACGGCGGCCCGCGTGAGCGGGTCCGCATCCGTGACCGGGCCGACGACAGCGACGTCCGTTTCGAGAACGGCTCCGCGACCCGGGTCGACGACTCCACCGGCTCGTCCCCGTCGTCTTCCGCCTCGGACGACTCGAGCCTCGACGATTCCGGCTCGGGTTCGGGTGGCGACGACATGGCCGTCGACGACTCCCGGGACCGCGGTCGTGGCGCCGACGACGGCGCCGACGACGGGCGCCGCGGCCGGGGGCGGGGCAGCGACGACTGACCCCCGACCCCTCCGGTGACGACGGCGCCCCCAGGGGGCGCCGTCGTCGCGTCCGGGGCGTTCAGGCGGTCACCAGGTGGGCGGCGACCACGGCCCCCAGCTCCCAGCAAGCCTCGAGATCGGCGGGGCCGGGGCGACCCCGCACCGACAGGACGGGCCGGAGGGCTCGCCACCCGAGACCGGTGGTGATCGTCGTGAGCGCCCGCTCGGCGCCGGTGGTGTCGTCGTCACCGTGGATCCACGCCCCGTAACCGAGACCCCGGGTGGCGTGGAGACAGGGGTAGTAGATGGTGTCGAAGAAGTGCTTGAGCGCCCCACTGATGTAGCCGAGGTTGGCGGGAGTGCCGAGCAGGCAGGCGTCGGCGGCCAGCACGTCGCTGACCGTGGCACCGAGGGCGGGCCGCTCGACGACCTCCACCCCGCTCAGGCCCTCGGCCCGGGTGCCGTCGAGCACGGCGGCCAGCAGGGTGTCGCAGTTCGGCGACGGGGTGTGGTGGACGACGAGGAGGCGGGCCACCGCGGGCCGTCAGCTCGTGGGCCGGGGCGCGGTCGGGGTGAAGCGGGCCGGCAGGTGCTTCACCCCGTGGATGAAGCTCGACAACAGGAGCTGGGGTTCGCCCGCGGCTTCGATGTCGGGCAGTCGGCGGAACAACTCGCGCCACATGAGCTTGATCTCACGCCGGGCCAGGTGGGCCCCCAGGCAGAAGTGGGGGCCGGGCCCGCCGAAGCCCACGTGGGGGTTCGGGTCGCGGCGGACGTCGAAGCGCAGGGGATCGTCGAAGACGCGGGGATCGCGGTTGGCCGCCAGGTAGAACATGGCCACCTTGTCCCCCGCGGCGATGCGGGCCCCGCCGAGCTCGGTGTCGCGGGTGGCGGTGCGGCGCATGTAGGTGACGGGGCTGGCGAGGCGCACGACCTCCTCGACCGCCCGGGTCTCGACCTCGGGGTCGGGTTCGGGGCCGACGACGGCGTCGGACCAGATCCGGCGCTGGTCGGGGTTCTCGGTCAGGTAGGTCAGCGCCCAGCTGATGGCGTTGCGGGTCGTCTCGTTGCCGGCCACGACCAACAAGATGAAGAAGCTGGCGAGCTCGGACTCGGTGAGGCGTTCGCCTTCGACCTCGGCGTTCACCAGGATCGAGGTCAGGTCGTCGTCGTCGCCGCCCTTCTTCGCCGCCGCCACCTCGTGCATGAGCTCGGCGAGCCGCTGACCCGCCATGAGCATCTCGGTGAGGATGTCATGCGCCTCGGGCACGTACTCGGGGTCGCCGCCACCCAGGATGATGTTGGTCTGGTCGAACACGAACCCCAGCTGGGACGCGGGGATCCCCATGAGGTCGCAGACGATGACCAGGGGCAGGCGGGCGGCCACGTCGACGACGAAGTCCACCTCGCCCCGTTCGCAGATCTCGTCGACGATACGGGCCGCCTGTTCGGCGACACCGCCCTCGAGGCGGGCGAGCATCCGGGGGGTGAAGCCGGCCGAGACGAGGCGACGGAGGCGGGCGTGGCGGGGATCGTCCATGGCGATCATGGACGAGAAGAACTCGTTGAACTCCGGGGGAGCGTCGAGGATGGTGACCCCGTCGGCCGACGAGAAGATCTCGGGGTTCTTCGACACCTCGAGGATGTGGTCGTGGTGGGTCACGACCCAGGCGCCCGGCCCCTGGGGCAGGGGGATGTCGGCCGGCACCTCCGGTTCGGGCAGGAACACGGGCTGATCGAGGGCCAGGAGTTCGGCCAGGTCGGCGTCGATGGCGGCCGGGGGACGCACCCAGAAGTCGGGAGCGATGGGGTTGGGCAGGGTCCGTGTCGTGCTCACGGACGCGACGCTAACGGACCCCGCCGGCGGAGGGGAAAAGGCCGCCGCGGTGGGTGCGGACCCTTGCAGCGGCGCCCGCGGGACTGGGAGCATGGGGCCGTCCGAGCCACCACCCAGGAGTCCCCCGATGTCTCGCGCCACGTCGTCCCGGCGGGTCCGGCGCCGCCTCGTCGTGCCCCTCGTCGGCATCCTCGCCGTCGTCGCCACGGCGTGCCTGCCGGTGACCCTGCCCTTCGAGCCGGGCACGGCCCGCCCCTACTTCTGTGATCCGACCGACACCGCCATCAACGACGGCCACGCCCACGGTGGCGGTCAGATGATGAACGACCCGTTCCATCAGACCTACACCCAGCCCAAGGGACCCCTGTCGGGTGCCGACTGCCGGGCCCTGAACAGCCAGCTCATGGCGGCCCAGCAGTGGGTCATGCAGTTCCCGACCGTGGCCGACGCCGAGGCGGCGGGATTCAAGCAGGCGGCGGTGTGGAGCCCGGGCCAGGGCATCCACTACGTCGATCCCAACCGTCTGACCGGTCCCTTCGACCCGACCCGTCCCAACTGGTTGATGTACGACGGCACGTCGCCGAACTCGAAACTGACGGGGATGATGTTCCTCGTCGCCAGTGGCACCTACCCGCCGGCCGGGTTCCCGGGGAACAACGACCACTGGCACACCCACGGGGCCCTGTGCACCCAGATGGGCTCGTGGCCCTTCATCATCGGTGAGCACCTCACCGACGCCCAGTGCGCCGCCATCGGCGGGGTGAACACCTTGTTCGACACCATGTGGATGGTCCACGTGTGGCTGCCCGAGTACGCCGGCTGGCAGGCGACCGACATCTTCAACAAGACCCACCCGGCCATTCCCTGAGCATTCCCTGAGCGGCGGGCGCCGGTCGCGCGTCCGTCGGTCGCGCACCGCCGAACGGGCTTGCAGCGCGTTCCACCATGTGAAACGATGACGTCACGCTGTCACGTCGGTCGGGGTAGGTGGGTCCCCACCTCGACCGACGGGCAGCGTCACATCGTTTTCGGCTCGCCCTCGTGCGGGGGTCGCTGGGGGATCCGCCCCGAGGTGGGAGCGAGCCGCTCGCTCACATCAGGGTCGCCCGCACGGTGGCGATCAGCTCCTCGAGGGTCTCGTCGTCGATGACCAGGGGCGGCTTGAACTGGAGTACCGCCGGGTCGTTGCCGGCGAAGAAGGCGTACACCCCCGCGTCGAAGAGGGCCTTCATCGCCGTCATGCCGCCGTGGGGGTCGTCGAAGACCAGGCCCAACAGCATGCCCCGGCGTCGCACCCCGAAGGGGGCGTCGGCGAACGCCTCCCCCAGGCGCTCGCCCACTTGCCGGACCCGGGCCAGGAAGGCCGGGTCGGTCACGATGTCGAGCACCTCGGCGGCGACGACACAGCCCAGCTCGGCACCGCCGAAGGTCGAGACGTGGGCGAAGGGGTGCTCGCGGGTGAAGCGGTGCACCCGCTCGCTCATGACGGTGGCGGCGATGGGGTACACGCCACCGCCGAGACCCTTGCCGGTGATGATCACGTCGGGTGAGACGCCCTCCTGGGTGTGGTACCAGACGCTGCCGGTGCGCCCCAGTCCGGTCTGCACCTCGTCGATCATCAACACGGCGCCCCGCTCGGCGCACATCCGGGCCACCGCCTCCAGGTAACCGGGGGTGGGCAGGGGAAAGCCGGCGGTGGCGGGAATCGCCTCGAGCACGACGGCGGCGGTGTCGGCGCCGATCACGGCGTCCATGGCGTCGACGTCGTCGTAGGGCACCTGGACGAATCCCGGCAGGTGGTGGCGGAACGGGGCCCGGAACTTCTCGTCGCCGGTGGCGAGGGCGAGGCCCGTGTGGCCGTGGAAGGCGCCCCGGACCGACACGATCACGTCGCGCCCGGTGGCGGCCCGGGCGGCCTTGATGGCCACGTCGACGGCTTCGCCCCCCGACGGGGAGAACACGACCCCGTCGAGGCGACCC
>RFFY01000064.1 GCA_003697065.1 Actinomyces sp.
CCCGCGTTCCCCCCGGAAAGGAGTGCCGCGTGCTGGCAGGACTCGGTCGTCTCGCTGTCGATCACCGCCGCTGGGTGGTCGCCGCCTGGTTGGTGAGCCTCCTCGTCGTCATGGGCGCGGGCCGTGTCCTGGGCGGCGAGTACGTCACCAACCCCCAGAGCCCCTCGTCGGAGTCGACCGACGGGTTCGACCTCGTCGACCGGGCCTTCGGCGGTCTGGGCAGCGGCCTGACCGGGACCATCGTGTTCCGGGCCGACGCCGGGGTCGACGACCCGGCGGTCGTCGCCGTCATGGGGGAGCTCTTCGACCGGGTGGCGGCCATCGACGGGGTGGCGGCCGTCGAGAGCCCCTATGCGGGTGAGCGGGGCGCCGCCCGCATCGCCCGGAGCGGTCCCGACGCCGGGCGCATCGCCTACGCGACCGTCGACCTCGACCGCTCGGTCGACCGCTCCCGGGCCGAGGACATCGGAATCGAGATCGGCCGGATCGTCGACGAGGTCGTCGGCGACACCCCGGGACTCCAGGTCGAGATCGGGGGCAGCGCCCTGGCCAGCGTCGAGCCGCCCAGCTCGGAGCTGATCGGCCTGGCCTTCGCCATCGTGGTGCTCATCGTCGCCTTCGGCTCGGTGCTGGCCATGGGGCTGCCCATCGGGGTCGCCCTGGCCGGGGTGGGCACCGGCATCGGGCTCATCACCCTCCTGTCGCGGGTCACGACCATGCCCGAGTTCGCCACGACGATCGGCGCCATGATCGGCCTGGGTGTGGGCATCGACTACGCCTTGTTCATCGTCACCCGCCACCGGGAGGGGACGGCGCGCGGCCTCGACACCCGCGAGGCCATCGTGCGGGCCATCGACACCGCGGGCCGGGCCGTGATCTTCGCCGGGGCCACCGTCGTCGTCTCCCTGCTCGGCATGCTGCTCATCGGCCTGCCCTTCGTGTCGGGCCTGGCCCTGGGGGCGGCCGTCACGGTGGGCGTCACGATGGTGGCGTCGGTGACCCTGCTGCCGGCCCTCGTGGGCTTCGCCGGTCACCGCCTCGAGGTGACGCGCCGTCGGGGCCTGGTGGCCGCCGCCCTGGTGGCGCTGGCCCTGCTCGGCGCCGGGTTGCACGTCCAGCCCCTCCTCGTCGGTCTCCCCCTCGCCGTCGTCGTGCTGGCGGCCAGCCTCGTCGTGGCGCCCCTGCGGGTCGAGGTCCGTCGCCGCGGACCCGACCCCGGGCGGGAGACCGTCGCCCACCGCTGGAGCCGCCTCGTGCAGGCCCACCCCTGGTGGGGGGTGCTGGTCGGAGCCGGCCTGCTCGCCGTGTTGGCGGCACCGGTGTTCTCGATGCGTCTCGGCTTCTCCGACGAGGGGAACTTCACCCCCGACACCACCACGAGGCGGGCCTACGACCTGCTGGCCGAGGGGTTCGGTCCCGGTTTCAACGGGCCCCTGCTGGTGGCCGTCGACATCGGCGACCCCGCCGATGCCGTCCACCTGGCCGAGCTGACGGCGGCTCTCGGGGACGTCGAGGGGGTGGCCCGGGTGGCGCCCCCCGTCCTCGACGACCCGGCCCGGCCCAGCGCCGCTCTCATCCAGGTGGTGCCCACCACCTCACCCCAGGACGAGGCCACGACCGACCTCGTCCGGCACCTGCGGGCCGACGTGATCCCCGCCGCCACCGCCGGCACGACCCTGGACGTGATGGTCACGGGTCGCACGGCGGCGGCCATCGACTTCACCGACTACCTCGCCGGGCGCCTCGTCGTGTTCATCGCCGCCGTCCTCGCCGTGTCCTTCCTGTTGCTCATGGCGGTGTTCCGTTCCCTGCTCGTGCCCCTCAAGGCGGTGATCATGAACGTCTTGTCGATCGCCGCCGCCTACGGGGTGGCCGTCGCCGCCTTCCAGTGGGGCTGGGGGGCGTCGGTGCTCGATGTGGCACCGGGCGCGCCCATCGAACCCTTCCTGCCCATGATGATGTTCGCCATCGTCTTCGGTCTGTCGATGGACTACGAGGTCTTCCTGCTGTCGCGGGTCAAGGAGGAGTTCGTCCGTACGGGCCGGCCCGACGCCTCGGTCACCGAGGGACTGGCCGCCACGGCCCGGGTGATCAGTGCCGCCGCCGCCATCATGGTCGTCGTCTTCGGCAGCTTCGTCTTCGACGCCAACCGCATCGTCAAGCTGTTCGGCACCGGCATGGCGGTGGCGGTCCTGCTCGACGCCACCGTGGTGCGCCTCCTGCTGGTGCCGTCAACCATGCAGCTCCTCGGGCGTCTCAACTGGTGGCTGCCGGGCTGGCTCGACCGGATCCTGCCCCGCCTCGACGTGGAGGGACACGGCGACGAGCCTCCCGAACCGCCGGCGCCGAGCCCCGAGCGCGAACTGGTCGGCGTCTGAGTCGCGCCGGCGCCGGCCGGGCGCCGCCCGTTCAGGGCGTGCCGTCGTGGCCGGCCGCCTCGCCCAACTCGGCGTACTCGAGGGCGAGCAGGCGGGCGAAGAGCTCGCGTGTCTCGTGCCGGAAGGCCCGCTCGACGGCCCGGTTGCGCAGCTCGCCGGGATCGTCGTCGAGCTGGTACCACTCGTGGTCGCACTCGTCGAAGGCGGCGTCGGGGCCGAACAGCTTGGGCTCGGGATCCGGGGTGCCGTCGCGGCGGATGCCGCCGCCGATGCCGTAGTAGCGGGCGTACTTGGTCGTGCCGTCGAAGAAGCCCCGCACGGCGTAGCGGCAGTTGCGGATGAGCTCCGACTGGGCGGAGTCCTGGGCGAAGAACACCGCCTCGCGCACCGAGGCCGAGGGATCGTCGAGCACGGGACCCAGGTCGGCGCCGGGAAGGCCGGCGCCGGCGGGGTCCACACCGGCGAGGGCGCAGATGGTGGCGGCCAGGTCGACGTGGGTGGAGAGGGCGTCGGTGACCGAGCCCGGCGTCGCCCGTCCCGGCGCCCTCACCACGAGGGGAACGCCCATGACCTCCTCGTAGACACACGGCAACTTGGCCCGCAGACCGTGGGCCCCGCAGGCGTCGCCGTGATCGGAGGTGTAGACGACGACGGTGTCGTCGGCGAGACCCTGGCGGTCGACGGCGTCGAGGAGGCGTCCCAGGCTCACGTCGAGGTGCTCGTGGAGCCAGGCGTAGTAGTCGAGCTGGCGGAGCCACATCTCGGTGTCGCCGGGATCGATGCGGCCCACGAAGTGCTCGGTGTTGCGGACGTGGCGCCAGGCCCTCTGGACCTCGGGCTTGGTGTGCAGGTCGTCGTCGAAGTTGTCGGGGAGACGATCGAAGCGACGCTCGATCGGTGGGGGCGGTTCGAGCTCCAGGTCGCCGAGACGGAGGCGCCGGATGGCGTCGAAGATCTCGCGGTCGGCGGGATGAGCGGCGAGGTGGTCGGGCTGGTCGATGGGGAACCACATGATGTCGTGGGGGTTCACCAGGGCGACGGTGAGGAACCAGGGCGTGGTGTCGTCGGCGTGGTCGGCGAGCCACGAGACGGCCTGGTCGCAGATGAGGGGATCGAAGTGGCGTCCGCTCCACGCCGATCCCGTGTAGTGGACGTCGTCGCCGGTCCAGTCGGCGTAACCGTGGGCCTCCATGTCGGGCGTGTTGGAGTGCGACAGGTGCCACTTGCCCAGGTACGCCGTGCGATACCCGGCACCGCGCAGGAGGTGGCCCAGGGTGGGAAGGGCGGGGTCCAGGGCGGTGTGGGTGGGGAAGCTGACGTTGTCGACCACGCCGTGCTGGTGCAGGTACAGACCCGTGTAGAGGCTCGCCCGCGAGGGCGAACACGGCGAGGTGTGGGTGAAGTGGCGGCGGAAGGTCAGGCCTTCGGCGGCGAGGCGCTCGTGGGCGGGGAGGTCGGCATGGTCCGCCAACCAGTCGGTGCGCCGCTCCTCGTCGGAGACGACGAGGAGGATGTTGGGTCGCTCGGCGCGGTCGGACCCGGCGGCGTGGGTGACGTGTTCGTTCACGAGCGGAGGTCCTCGAGAGGGACGAGGCGGGTGGTGATCTCGGGTACGTGGCGGGGGCGGACGAAGCGCAGGCCCATCACCCCGTGGTCGCGGGGGCCGGGATCGATCCAGTTGGGGCGTCCCGGGTCGTCGGGGGCGACGACGATCGACACCCGGTCGCCCTCGACGACGGCGTTCTGCCGGTCGACGTAGCCGTGTCCGCGGGCGTAGTCGGCCAGGTTCTCCATCCAGTGGTTGCAGAGCTGGAAGTTCCAGTGGGTGCACTCGGGCTCGTCGAACTCGACGAGGAGGGCGGTTCCGGGCGCCAGGCGCCAGTAGCCGAACTCGAAGTGGCGGTCGTCGGGGGACCCGCCGATGCGTTCGTACCAGCCCGTGGTGAGATCGAGGCCGTTTTCGAGGGTGCGGAGGTGCTCGACCCAGCCCGCGTAGTCGGCGGCGACCCCGAACACGAGCTGGGCCGTGACGGCTAGGCGGGTGGCCATGTCGGCCGGGTCGGGGGTCTCGGGGTCGCCGGGGCCGTCGAGGCAGGCGATGGTGAGGCGGGGCGGGCGTTGGGTGCTGCGGTCCTCGTAGACGACACGCATCATGAGCTCGCGGGTGAGCGGGGTCATCGGCATCCACGGACCGGGCTGCTCGTCGACGGCGAGCACGAAGTCGACGGTGCCGTCGGCGTCGGTGAAGTCGTCGAGCAGGGCGGTGTGGGGCGTGAGGGCGCGGTTGGGGTTGAAGGTCTCGAGGAACTCGCCGGCGCGGGCGCCCACGGGGGCGGCGCCCACGTCGGGTGGGATGGGCGGGCTCCACGCCGACATGTGGACGTAGGCGTCGCCCCGGGATCCGGTGATCCGGTAGCGGTGGCGGGGGTCGACGGGTTGGACGACGTGGTCCTGGTTGGGCGACTGCACCCCCTGGCCGCCGCGCAGGGGGGCGGGGATGACGGCGATGGGGCGGGGCTCGGGACCGGGCGTGCGGCGTTCGAGGGCCCGGAACTGGGCCATGAGCAGCATGCGCAGCACGAAGCGGTACCCCTCGACGTGGTCGGCGGGATCGTCGCCGGCGTGGTCACGCACGACGTGGCCGGCCGCCCGGAGGACGTCGCAGAAGTCGTCCCACGCCCGCCCGTCGAGGAGGCGGCGCCGTCGGATGGTGTCGAGGGTGTCGGGGTCGGCCCCGATGGGATCGGTCACGGCTCGTCCGTCGGTCGGGGCCCGGGGTGCCGGACCCTCAGCCCTGGAACAGGGACAGGGAGGTGTACAGCAGCGAGGGACGCTCGTTGCCGACGACGTGGACGGCGGCCTGCACCTTGACCAGGGTCCCCGAGCCCTTGGCCTCGGCGCCGACGAGACGCGAGCGCCCGTGGATCTCGGAGTCGGCCGGGACCGGGGACAGGAAGCGGGCCCCGTCGCAGCCGTAGTTGACGATGTTGGCGTGGCCGGTGATGGCCACGGGGAAGGTCATGAGGCGGGGCAGGAGGCTCATGGTGAGAAAGCCGTGGGCGATCGGTCCCCCGAAGGGGCTCTCGCGGCGGCAGCGCTCGATGTCGACGTGGATCCACTGGTGGTCGCCGGTGAGGTCGGCGAACTCGTTGATCATCTGCTGGGTGACGCGGATGGGTGCGCTCCAGTCGCCGAACTCCTCGCTGGCGGCGGCGTTGATGGCGTCGACGTCGTCGAATCGGATGGGTTCCATGGCGGCTCCTGTGCGATCGGTCGGGCGGTCGCCCGCGATCATCGGCGCCGCCGGCGCCGGGGGCAAGCCCGGACGGTCCCGCCGGTCGCGGTGACGGTCGGGCGGGCGGGCCGTGCCGGCTCTCTGGTGCGGCGCGCGGGGCGTGTGCGATCATGGACGCGTCCGAACGCCGGCCGTGGCCGGCGCCCGAACCACCCGGGGCCGCGCGGGCACCCGGATGGCCGCGGGGCGGTGGTGCGCTCCGGACTGGGGGAGGAGGAGCGCACCACCGCCACCGCTCACCGCCCACCAGCGCCCCCGAACGCCAGCCCCCTGGCGCCAGGGCCTCCAGACACCAGCGCCTCCGAAGCCACTGCCTCCGAAGCGAATGCCTCCGACGATGGCTGCCGACCCGAACCCGCTTCCCGCCACCCTCGACGAGATCACCCCGGCCTGGCTCACGGCTGCCCTGCGTCACGGCGGCCACGAGGTCCCCGCCGTGGCCGAGCTCGTGCTCGAACCCATCGGGGGCATCGTCGGGGCCACGGGCCAGATCGGGCGTCTGCGGGTGACCTGGAGCGGACCGTGTGAGCTCGGTTCGAGCTTCGTGGTCAAGGCGCCCAACACCGACGAGTTCTCGCGCCTGGCGAACGAGGTGATGCGTTTCTACGAGCGTGAGGCCGGCTTCTACCGCGAGATCGCCCACCGCATCGACCTTCCCCACCCGGCCTGCTACGTCAACCTCTACGACCCGGCCCGTGACCACAACATCCTCGTCCTCGAGGACGTCGCCCCCGCCGTCGACGGCGACTGTCTCGACGGGGTCGACTTCGACACGGCCCGCCGCCTGGTCGAGATGCTGGGTGTCCTGCACGGGCACTTCTGGATGGACGAGTCCCTCGTGGCGGACTGGCTCGTGACCTGGGACCGCGAGGCGTACTGGAGCAACGCCTGGATCGGGCAGACGGCGTGGACGGCGTTCACCGAGGCCGAGCCCCACTTCTTCCCCGACGACGTGGCCCGGGTGGTGGCCGAGCGGTACCTGTGGGACACCCGGGCCTTCTGCGAGAGGATCGATCGACGGCCTTGGACCTACTGCCACGGCGACTACCAGCTCGACAACATCTTGTTCCGCGAGGACGGTCCGGTCATCGTCGACTGGCAGATGGGTCTGCGCAACTGTCCGGGCAACGACGTGGCGTGGTTCCTGGCCACCTCGTGCCGCGACCACGTGGACCGGGAGCGGGAGCTTCTCGACGCCTACCGGGCGTCGCTGGCGGCCGCCGGGGGTCCCGCCTGGAGCCACGACGAGCTCCTCGAGGACCTGTGCTGGGGCCTGGTGACCTGGGTGGGCGGTCAGCCCGTGACCATGGTGGCCGACCAGTCCCACCACGGCGAGCACGCCGAGCGGATGCGGCGTCGCTTCCGCCACTTCGGCGAGGGCACCCGGGACGCGGCCGTGCGCTGGGGCCTGGCCGAGGTGATCGAGGCGACCTGGGACGACCACGCGCCCTGAGCGGACCGGGCGACGCGGGCGGCGGTGCGCCGGTCGCACCGCTCAGATGGCGGTCCAGCCCCCGTCGACGTGGAGGATCTGGCCGGTGACGAAGCTGGAGGCGTCGGAGGCGAGGAACAGGAGGGCACCGTCGAGCTCGCCGGGGCGCCCGGGGCGACCCATGGGGGCGTTGTCGGTGATGTAGGCGAGGGCCCGCTCGTCGGTGAACATGTCGGCGCTCATCTCCGATTCGAACCAGCCGGGGGCCAGCACGTTGACCCGCACCCCCTTGCGGGCCCACTCCGAGGCGAGTTCGCGGGTGAGGTTGTGCAGGCCACCCTTGGCGGCGGCGTAGCCCGGGACCCGGAGACGGCCCCCGCCGACGGTGCCCAGAACCGAGCCCAGGTTGACGATCGAGGCGGTGCGTCCGGCGGCGACGGCCCGGCGGGCGACCTCACGGGCGAGGGTGTAGGGGGCGACGAGGTCGATCTCGACCTCGCGCCGGAACTCCTCGGGCGGGTAGTCCAGGGCGGCGACGGGGTTGGAGATCCCGGCGTTGTTGACCAGGACGTCGACGGCTCCGTAGCGCTCCTCGGCGGCGTCGACGAGGGCTTCGGGGGCGCCGGGCCGGGACAGGTCGCAGGGGACGGCGAGGGCATCGGGCAGGCGGGCGGCGAGTGCCTCGAGGCGCTCGGCCCGGCGGGCGGCCAGCACCAGGGAGGCCCCGGCGGCGGCGAGGACCTCGGCGAAGCGCACCCCGAGCCCGGAGCTCGCGCCGGTGACGAGGGCGCAGCGCCCGTCGAGCCGGAAGGCGGCGAGGGGATCGGGGAGGGGCGGGTTCGCTGGGGTGGGGGTGTCGTCGTCCACGTTCGTCTGTGTCCTCGGTGCCTGTCCTCGGGGGGGTCTGTCCTCGATGCCTGTCGTCGGGGGTTCGCGCTCGTGGGCCCGTCCCCGTCAGCTTCGCATGAGGCGTTCGATGGCGGTGACGGCCTCGGTGATCTTGGCGTCACCGTGGTCGGGATCGTCGGTGATGGCGGCCCGCACGCAGTGGCGGATGTGTTCGTCGAGCAGGCCGAGGCCGACCTTCTGGAGGGCCTTGGTGACCGAGGCGATCTGGGTGAGGACGTCGATGCAGTAGACGTCCTCGTCGATCATGCGCTGCAGGCCACGGACCTGGCCCTCGATGCGGCGAAGTCGGACGAGGTAGTCGTCCTTGGTGAGGCTGTAGCCGGGCATGGATCCTCCCGTGGCCCCGGGGAGCGGGCCGTGTCGGTGCGTACTCTACCCCAGGGGGGTAGTCGCCCCGGGGTTGACAATAGGGTAGGGGGGTATATCATGCGGGCATGAGCCGAACGATCGATGTCCCCGTCGACGGCATGACCTGCGCCGCCTGCGCCGCCCGTATCTCGCGTGGTCTCGCCAAGCTCGACGGCGTCGAGGAGGCGAACGTCAACTTCGCCGACCACACCGCCCACCTCGTCGTCGATCCCGAGCGGGTCGATCTGGACGAGGTGGCCGCCACCATCGAGAAGCTGGGCTACGGCGTCGCCTGCGAGATCGAGACCCTCGCCGGCGGCGACGCGCCACCCGTCTCCGACACCCTCGACGAGGCCGCCGCCGCGGCCGACCGTCGGGTCGCCGAGGTGTTCCGGCGCCTCGTCGTCGCCGCCGTCTTCGCCGTGCCCACCGTCGCCATCTCGATGGTGTCGGCCCTGCGTTTCGACGGCTGGGAGTGGGTGGCGCTGGTCCTGTCCACCCCGGTGGTGTTCTACTCGGGCTGGGAGTTCCACGCCGCCGCCGCCCGCAACCTCCGCCACGGCACCACGACCATGGACACCCTGGTGTCCATGGGCACCCTGGCCGCCTGGACCTGGTCGGTCGTCGCCCTCACCCTCGTCGACGGCCACGTCTACTTCGAGACGGCCGCCGCCATCGTCGCCTTGATCCTGTTGGGGAAGTGGTTCGAAGCCCTCGCCACCCGGCGTTCCGGTGACGCCATACGCGCCCTGGCGGGCCTACGCGCCCGCACCGCCCGCCTCGTCGACGGACGTGAGGTGCCCGTCGACGAACTCGAGGTGGGCGACCGCTTCGTCGTGCGCCCCGGCGAGAAGATCGCCACCGACGGTGTGGTGGTCGAGGGCCACTCGGCGGTCGACACCTCCATGGTCACGGGCGAGCCCGTTCCCGTCGAGGTGGGTCCCGGCGACGAGGTGATCGGCGCCACCATCAACGCCAACGGCTCCCTGGTGGTGGAGGCCACGCGGGTCGGCGCCGACACGACCCTGGCCCAGATCATGAAGCTGGTGGCGGAGGCCCAGGCCACCACGGCCCCCGTCCAGCGTCTCGCCGACCGGGTGGCCGCCGTCTTCGTCCCCGCCGTGTTGAGCATCGCCGCTGTCACCCTCGTGGCGTGGCTCGCCACCGGGCACGCGGCCGACGAGGCGTTCACGGCGGCTGTCGCCGTGCTCATCATCGCCTGCCCCTGCGCCCTCGGGCTCGCCACCCCCACCGCCATCATGGTCGGCACCGGGCGCGGCGCCCAGCTCGGCGTCATCATCAAGGGCGGCCAGGTCCTCGAGGAGACGCGGCGCATCGACGTCGTCGTCCTCGACAAGACCGGCACCGTGACCGAGGGACGCATGGAGCTCGTCGACACGGTGGTGGCCGACGGCGTCGATCCCGCGACCCTGGCCCGACGGGCCGCCGCCGTGGAGGCCCGCTCCGAGCACCCGATCGCCGCCGCCGTGGCGGCCGCCGTGGCTGACCCGCCGCCGGTGACCGACTTCCGCAACGAGCCCGGCCGGGGCGTCATCGGGGTGGTCGAGGGTGTCGAGGTGCGTGTCGGTCGGCGGGGCCTGTTCGACGAGGTACCCGCCGAGGTCGAACAGGCGGCGTCGGCGGCCGAGGAGCAGGGGCGCACCGCCGTGCTGGCCGGATGGACCGTCGACGGGGTGGCCCGGGCGCTGGGGGTCCTCGTCGTGGCCGACCGGATCAAGCCCACGGCGCGCCAGGCGGTCGCCGCCCTCCACGACCTGGGGGTCCGGGTCGTCTTGTTGACCGGCGACAACGAGCGCACGGCCCGGGCGGTCGGCGACGCCATCGGCGTCGACGAGGTCATCGCCGAGGTGCTTCCGGCCGACAAGGACGCCGTCGTCGCCCGCCTCCGTGAGCAGGGCCACGTGGTGGCCATGGTCGGCGACGGGATCAACGACGCCCCGGCACTGGCCCGCGCCGATCTCGGCATCGCCGTCGGGACCGGCACCGATGTGGCCATGGAGGCCTCGGATCTGACGATCGTGTCCGGTGACCCCCTCGCCGTGGCCGACGCCATCGCCCTCGCCCGTCGCACCCTGGCGACCATCAAGGGCAACCTGTTCTGGGCCTTCGCCTACAACACGGCGGCCATCCCCCTGGCCGCGGCCGGACTGCTCGATCCCATGATCGCCGCCGCCGCCATGGGCTTTTCGTCGGTGTTCGTCGTCACCAACTCCCTGCGCCTGCGCCGCTTCGCCGGGTACCGGCCCCGTTCGGTGTCCCGCGGTGCCGCCGGGCGCTCACCGTCCCCGTCCCCCCGACCCGTGAGGAGTTGACATGCCCACCATCGTCTACGAGGTCCCCGGCATCTCCTGTGGCCACTGCAAGGCCGCCATCGAGGGCGAGGTCTCGACCGTGCCCGGCGTCGAACGGGTCACCGTCGACGTCGACGCCAAGACGGTCGAGGTCGTCGGCGACGCTCCCGACGAGGCCGTCCGCGCCGCCATCGACACCGCCGGCTACGAGGTGGCCGGCGTGCGCGCCGCCTGACGACGGCCGGCGGCGGCGACCAGGACCGCCGCCACCGCCGCCCACGCCCACGAGGTCGTCCACGCCCAGGCGAAGCCCCCGTGCTCGGCCACGAGCCCGAAGACGGCCGGGCCGGTCATCGCCCCCCAGAACATCCCCGCCTGCACGACACCGGTGGCGGCGCCGGGGTCGCCGGGGTGCCCCTCGACGGCGCCCAGGTGCACCACCCCCGGCCACGACCAGGCGGCGGCGAACGCCACCAGGGCACCCGGCACCATGAGGGAGGGACGGCCCGAGGCCAGCAGGGGGAAGCCCAGGGACCCCACGGCGAGAAGACCGGCGGCGAAGGCGAAGCGGTCGAGGGGCCGGCGGTCCATGAGGCCACCCCACCCGACCCGGGCGGCGATCAGGGCAACGCTGCCGGCCACCTGCAGCGCCCCGGCCCCTGCCTCGCTGAACCCGGCGTCGCGGGCCGAGCGCACCAGGAAGCCCCCGATCGAAGCCACGGCGGCCGCCCCGAACCCCGAGCCGAGGGCCAGCCACAGCACGGGCGCCGACACCCGCCATCGCGTGGGGACCGCATCGGCGGCCTGACGGGGGCGGCCCACGTCGGGCAGGCCCAGCGCCACCAGGGCAGCCAGCACGGCGGCGGCCCAGAAGGCGGCCCGCCAGCCCCACGCCGCCGCCAGGGTGGGCAGGGCGAGCCCGGCCAGGGCCGTCGAGGTCGGGATGGCGGCCTGCTTGACCCCCAGGGCCAGACCCCGTCGGTGGGCGGGCACGCCGGCGGCGATGAAGGCGTTGTTGCCGGGCTGGGTGACGGCGTTGGCGACGGCGGCCACGGCGAGGACCGCCACGAGAACGGGCCAGGAGTCCACCACGACGGCGACGGCCAGCGAGGCCGAGACGCTGAGCAGGGCCGCCGCCCGCAGGGCCCGCGAGGGCCCGACCCGGTCGGCGAGGCGACCGCCGAAGGGGGTCGTGGCGGCCGAGACGGCGAAGAAGCAGGCGATGAGCCCACCGAGCACGGCGTCCCCGAACCCGAGCTCGGCCTGGATGTCGGGGGCGAGCGCTCCGGTCAGGTGGACGGGGGCGATCGCCGCCACCATGCTCGCCAAGGAGGCGAGGGTGACACGACGCGGATCGGGACGCACCGGCGGAGTCTGCCCCGCCCCCCGTCGGGCGCCCACCCGGGCTCGCTAGCCTCGGGCCCATGGACCGACCCCCACCCGATCCCGCCAAGCTCCTCGAGGAGTGGGAGGCCTGGGAACGCGGGGACGAGACCCCCGGTCAGGTCATGGCCCGACTCAAGACCGGCGGCCTGCCCGACCTGCTGCGCCAGCTGATCGAGCAGGCCGCGGGTGCCGACACCGCACCGACGCCCGGCGGAGAGGGCCGCTGAGCGTCCCGAGCCCGCCGACCGGACGGGGCGGGCCCCAGCGCATCCCCCGTCCTCCCGGCGCCCGCCAGGGGGGACCGCCCCCGTGGCACCACCTTCCCGCCTCGCGCCGGCGTCCGAGTCTCGACGAGGTCGTGGCTGCCGTGTCCCGCCACACCCCCGTCGACCGCGGCGACCCCGACGGGCATCCCTCGCCCGCGGGTGTGCTCGCCCTCCTCCACGGTGACGACGATCCCGCCGTGGTCCTCACCCGCCGCTCCCCCCACCTCCGCAGCCACACCCACGAGGTGGCCTTCCCGGGGGGGCGACGCGATCCCGGTGATCCGGACCTGTGGCACACGGCCTTGCGTGAGGCCGTCGAAGAGGTCGCCTTGGATCCCGGCCTCGTCGAGCGGGTGGGTCGCCTCGACGCCTTCGAGACGGTGGGATCGCGCTCCCTGATCGTCCCCTTCGTCGCCGTCGCCCCCCGGCGGCCCGAGCTGACCGCCAACCCGGCGGAGGTCGAGGCCATCCGCCACGTTCCCCTGCGCGTCCTGCTCGACGACGCCGTGTGGCGCGAGGAGATCTGGCCCCTGCGGGGCACCGAGCGCGCCATCACCTTCTTCGAACTCGACGGGGACACCGTCTGGGGCGCCACCGCCGCCATGCTGCGCCAGCTCCTCGCTCTGGTCACCGGCGTCGACCCCCGCATCACCGGCGGACCGGGATGACCCCGGCCGTGTGACCCCGGCGTCACCCGGGGGCGACACCCTCGTCGGGGCGGGGACGGGCCTCCGCGGTGTCGCCGAGTACCATCACGGGGTGCCCGAGCTGCGCTTCGTCGCCGACACCCACCCCGAACTCGTCCGCCAGGTGAAGGCCTGGCTGGCCTCCACCGAAGCCGAGCGGGACCTGACCGACCTCGTCGACGCCACCGCCGAGCTGACCAAGGACGCCCTGCGCATTGTGGCGTCGGCCGCTCCGGCCCCCGTGGCCGAAAGCGAGGTGGTCAAGGGCCTGACCGACATGGGCTACCGCCTCACCGACTCGACCCGCGACGCCGTCAAGAGCGGGCTCGACGGCCTCGCCGCCGTCACCGACGGTCGCCTCGTGCGCCAGGTCTCGGGCGCGGGGGCCCGGGCCGCCTACGAGATGAACGCCAATGTCGCCCGCCAGCTCCTGCGCTCGATCCTGCGCCGCTGACCCTCGCCGGGCGGGGCCGGGGCCACCGCTAGGCTCGCACTCTCCGGGGGGCCAGGACGGCCCCGTGAGGCACCGGGAGACGCCATGACCGGGATCGGGACATGACCGACATCGAGATCGGAATGGGCAAGACCGCCCGCCGGGGCTGGCGCTTCGACGAGCTCGCCATCGTCCCGAGCCGACGCACCCGCGACGCCGCCGACGTCGACGTGTCGTGGAAGATCGACGCCTACCGCTTCGACCTTCCGGTCCTCGGTGCGCCCATGGATTCGGTCACCAGTCCCGCCAGCGCCGCCGCCCTCGGTGCCCTGGGCGGCGTGGGTGTGCTCGACCTCGAGGGCCTGTGGACCCGCCACGCCGACGCCGACGCCCTGCTGGCGGAGCTGGCCGAGCTCGACGACGCCGCCGCCCGGGAGCGCCTGCGCCGTCTCCACGACACCCCGGTCGATCCCGACCTCCTCGTCGAGCGCCTGGCCGAGATCCGGGCGGCCGGGGTGCGGGTGGCGGCCCGCGTCGGGCCCCGCCACGCCGCCGACCTCACCCCCCACGCCCTGCGGGGCGAGGTCGACCTCCTCGTCATCAAGGGCACCGTCGTGTCGGCCGAGCACGTCGCCCGCACCGGCGAACCCCTCAATCTGAAGACCTTCATCCGGGGACTCGAGATCCCCGTCGTGGTGGGCGGCTGCGCCTCCTACCGGGCCGCCCTGCACCTCATGCGCACCGGGGCGGCGGGCATCACCGTCGGCGTGGGCAGCGAGGTCACGAGCACCATGTCCCACGTCACCGGGGTCGCCGTGCCCCTGCCGACCGCCCTGGCCGACGCCCGGGCCGCCCGCATGCGCCACCTCGACGAGACGGGCGTGTACTGCCACGTCATCGCCGACGGGGGTGTCGACACCGCCGGTGACCTCGCCCGGGCCGTGGTCTGCGGGGCCGACGCCGTCATGTTGGGCGAACCCCTCGCCGCCGCCACCGACGCCCCGGGCCGGGGCTGGCACTGGGGACCCGCTCTCGTGCATCCCGACCTGTCACGGGGGGTCCGGCGGCGGGTCGAGCCCCGGGGGAGCCTGGCCGAGATCCTCACCGGGCCGGCCCGCGACGCCGATGGCCGCACCGACCTCATCGGTGGCCTCCGCCGAGCCATGGCCACCTGCGGCTACACCGACATCAAGGACTTCCAGAAGGCCGAGCTCATCGCCGTGGCCGGAGGGGCGCGGTGAACGCCCACCCCGCCCCCCCGCCTCCGGGAGACGAGCACGACACCGTGCTCGTCGTCGACTTCGGCGCCCAGTACGCCCAGCTCATCGCCCGGCGCATCCGCGAGGCGCACGTCTACTCCGAGATCGTCCCGCCCACCGTGACCGCCGCCGAGATCGCGGCCCGGCGACCGGTCGGCATCGTGTTCAGCGGGGGCCCCAAGTCGGTGCACGTCGAGGGCGCGCCACGCATCGACCCCGGGGTGTACGAGCTCGGGATCCCCATCCTCGGCATCTGCTACGGGGCCCAGCTCATCGCCCACCAGACCGGGGGTCGGGTCGACCGCAGCGGGCGCGGCGAGTACGGACGCACCACCCTCGTCGTCGACGGTGACGGCGGGACCCTCCTCCACGACACCCCCGCCGAGCAACCCGTGTGGATGAGCCACTTCGACGCCATCGTCGAGCCGGGCCCGGGCCAGCGGCCGACGGCCCACACCGCCGATGCCCCCGTCGCCGCCTTCGAGGATGTCGACCGCGGCCTCTACGGCGTCCAGTTCCACCCCGAGGTCGTGCACACCCCCCACGGTCAGCAGGTGCTCGAGCGTTTCGTGCTCGATGCCTGCGGGGCCCGGCCCACCTGGACCATGGCCTCGATCATCGACACCAGCGTCGACGCCATCCGCCGCCGGGTCGGCGACGGGCGGGCCATCTGCGGCCTGTCCGGCGGCGTCGACTCGGCGGTGGCCGCCGCCCTCGTGCACCGGGCCCTGGGCGACCGTCTCACCTGCGTGTTCGTCGACACCGGCCTGCTGCGCCTCCACGAGGGCGACCAGGTCGTCGAGACCTTCCACCGCCACCTCGGTATGGAGCTCGTGACCGTCGACGCCGCCGAGCGCTTCTTCGCCGCCCTCGAGGGCGTCACCGAGCCCGAGGCCAAGCGCAAGGCCATCGGCGAACTGTTCATCCGCGTCTTCGAGGACGCCCGCGAACAGGTGGAGGGTGCCCGCTTCCTCGTGCAGGGGACCCTGTACCCCGACGTCATCGAGTCGGGCACCGCCCACGCCGCCACCATCAAGAGCCACCACAACGTCGGCGGCCTCCCCGACGACATGGACTTCGAGCTGGTCGAACCCCTGCGCTCCCTGTTCAAGGACGAGGTCCGCACCCTGGGCACCGAGCTCGGCCTGCCCGACGAGATCGTGTGGCGTCAGCCCTTCCCCGGTCCCGGCCTGGCCGTGCGCATCATCGGCGAGGTCACGCCCGACAAGGTCGCCACCCTCCAGCGGGCCGACGCCATCGTCCGCGAGGAGCTGCGGGTGGCCGGGCTCGAACGGGTGATCTGGCAGTCGTTCGCCGTGCTCGCCGACATCCGCACGGTGGGGGTGATGGGTGACGAGCGCACCTACGGGTGGCCCGTCATCGTGCGTGCCGTCACCTCCGAGGACGCCATGACGGCGGACTGGGCCCGCATCCCCCACGAGGTCCTCGAGGCCATCTCGAGCCGGATCATCAACGAGGTGGCCGGAGTGAACCGGGTCGCCTACGACATCACGTCCAAGCCGCCCGGCACCATCGAGTGGGAATGAGCGGTCAGGAGGGACGCGAGGGATCCGAGGGCCCGGCCGCCCCCGATCCGGTCGAGGCGTTCGTGCGCTCGGCCGCCCTCTTCGGCGAGACCATCGCCGCCCTGGGCGACCGGGAGTGGGACCGGCCCACCCGCCCCGAGGGCTGGACCTGTGTCACGACGACGGCCTGGGTGGTGGTCGGCGACGCCCAGGTCCCCCGGGCCGTGGCCGGGGAGACGGTGAGCCCACCCGCCGGCGTCGACGTGGGCATCCTCGGCCCCCATCCGGTGGCGACCTGGCGGGGGACCGCCCTGGCCGCCATCGAGGCCCTGCGTCGGCCCGGCGCCGTGACCGCCCGCTTCCGGGTCGAGGGGGGCGAGATGGTCGTCGGGGATCTCGTCGGCCAGAGGGTGACCGACCATCTGGTGCGGGCGTGGGACATCGGTGAGGCGGTGGGCCGACCGGTCGCCATCGCCCCCGAGCTCGCCGAGTGGTGCCTGAGCTTCTGGTCGTCGCACGCCGCCGCCGTGCTCGCCGGTGGGGTCCTCCCCGACACCCCGCTCGAACCGCCCCCGGACGCCGATCCCGCCACCCGCCTGTTGGCCCTCACCGGTCGTCGGGCCTGAGCCGGGGCCGGTGGGGGCCGGGCCCGTCAGGTCCCGGCGAGGCGCTCGACCACCGGGGCCATGGTCTCCATGGCGTCGACTCCCCAGGTCACATAGGACAGTCCCCAGCGGTCCCGCCAGCGGCGCACGGTGTCGACGCACTGGTCGACGCTGCCCACCAGGGCGTGGGGGGAGTCGAGAGCGTCGTCGGGGTCGATGCCCAGTGCCGGGGCCAGGGCCGCCGCCATGGCGTGGCGGTCGTCGGTGAGGGCGGCCAGGTGCACCCGCGTCTGCAACTCGAGGTCCCCGAAACGCGCGCCGGCGTTCTCGCGCACCACCCGGAGCTTGTCGTCGGTGGCGGCGGGGGTGGCCGTCGAGCCGGCCCGGGCGTCGATGACCCCGGCCGCCAACCCCGGATTGATGCCGACGATGTCGGCCCGCCGGGCCGCCAGCCCCAGGATCCGGGGGCCGCCGCCGGCCACGAGGAGGCGCGGGCGGGGACGCTGGACGGGCTTGGGCAAGGAGTCGAGACCCCGGATCGTGTAGTGGGTGCCCTCGTGATCGAAGGGGCCGTCGCCGAAACAGCCGTCGAGCACGTCGAGGGCCTCGGCCAGGCGGGCGATGCGCACGCCGGGACGATCGAAGGGGATCCCGGCCCGCTCGTAGTCGGCGGTCATCCAGCCGGCCCCGACACCCAGTTCCACCCGTCCCCCCGAGAAGCGGTCGAGGCTGGCGACCTCCTTGGCCAACACGGCAGGATGCCGGTAGTCGTTGGCGAGGACGAGGGTGGTGAGGGTGAGATCGGGACACGAGGCGGCGACGGCGGTGAGTCCGACGAGGGGTCCGACCTGCTCGTCGAGGTGATCGGGCAGGGTCACCCCGCTGTAGCCCAGGTCGGCCGCCCGTCGCGCCGTGGCCACCAGCTCTGCGGGGTCGCCGATGCTGCCGAGGCTGACCGAGAAGCGAAAGGAGCGAGCCATGGCCGGCGACGCTAGCGCCGAGTCCCCACCGAGCCCCGCCGGCGACCTGCCCGCCGTGTCGATCGTCGTGCCCTTGTGGCCCGACCGTCCTCCCGCCGAGAACCTCGAGGTGGCCCGCCTCGCCGACCGGGCGGGGATCGGCGAGATCTGGATCGGCGAGATGGCCACCTACGACGCCGTCGCCCTGGCGACCGCCATCGGGTCGTCGGGTCCCGGGGCCCGCCTCACCATCGGACCGCTCGCCGTCCACGTCCGCACCCCCTTGACCATGGCGCTGGGGGTGGCGTCGGTGGCCGACCTGACGGGCCGCGAGGTGGGCCTCGCCGTCGGCACCTCGTCACCGGTGGTCGTCGAGCAGTGGCACCGTCGGCCCCGTCGGGCGCCGGCCCGCACCCTGGCCGACACCGTCGAGCGGGTACGGGCCATCCTCGCCGGGGAACGCACCGACGGCTTCCGCCTACGCCTCACCCCGCGTCCCGAAACCCCGATCACGGTGGCGGCCTTCGGGACCCGGGCCGTCGGCGTCGCCGCCCGCCACGCCGACCGGATGGTGCTGAACCTCGTGACCCCCGATGCCGCCGCCCGCCTGTGCGCCCGCCTGGCCGAGGCCGCCCGTGACGCCGGTCGGTCCCGGCCTCCGGTGGCGGCCTGGGTGCCCGTCGCCGTCGACCCCACCCCCGCCGCCTTCGACCAGCTCCGCGGCGCCCTGCTCGCCTATCTCGCCGCCCCGGGCTACGGCGAGATGCTGGGCTCGGCGGGCCTGACGGCGGCGGTGGAAGCGGCCCGGGCGGGTGCCCACCCCCGCGACCTGGTGGGCCTCATGTCCGACGAGGCGGTGGCCGCCGTGGCCGCCGTCGGCAGCCCCGGGGCGGTCCTCGAGCGCCTCCGCGCCTACCGGGCCGCGGGTGTCGACGAGGTCGCCGTCGTCCCCGTCACCGCCGGCGACGAGGCGGGTGCCCGCACCATCGCCGCCCTCGGCGAGGCCGTCGGAGGGCACCGGTAGGGTGACGGCGATGGCCGACTCCTCCCCGTTCTCCTCACCCTCCACCGATTCGCCCCTGCTCGAGGGCCTCAACCCCGCCCAGTACGAGGCCGTCACCCACACGGGCGGCCCCCTCCTGGTGGTCGCCGGTGCGGGTTCGGGCAAGACCCGGGTCCTCACCCACCGCATCGCCCACCTCATCGACGCCCACAAGGTGTCGCCCTTCGAGGTCCTGGCCATCACCTTCACCAACAAGGCGGCGGGCGAGATGAAGCAGAGGGTGGCGGCCCTCGTGGGTCCCGTCGCCGACAAGATGTGGGTCTCGACCTTCCACTCGGCGTGCGTGCGGATCCTGCGCCGCGACGCCGAGCGTCTGGGGTTCCCCTCGCGCTTTTCGATCTACGACCAGGCCGACGCCGTCCGTCTCTGCGGCTACGTCGTCCGCGACCTCGGTCTCGATCCCCGGCGCTTTCCGCCCCGCTCGGTGCAGGCCACGATCTCGGCGGCCAAGAACGACGGTGTCACCGCCGAGCGCTACGCCGACGCCGCCACCCAGATCCTCGAGAAGCGGGTGGCGGACGTCTTCGTCGAGTACCAGCGCCGTCTCCGGGCGGCGGGAGCCATGGACTTCGACGATCTCCTCGGCCACACGGTCGCCCTCCTGCGCCACCACCCCGACGTGCTCGAGCGTTGGCGGCGCCGCTTCGCCCACGTCCTCGTCGACGAGTACCAGGACACCAACACGGTCCAGAACGAGCTCGTCGTCCTGTTGGGGCGCGAGCACCGCCAGGTCACCGTGGTGGGCGACTCCGACCAGTCCATCTACGCCTTCCGGGGCGCCGACATCCGCAACATCCTCGACTTCGAGGACGCCTTCCCCGACGCCACCGTCGTGGTGCTCGAGCAGAACTACCGCTCGACCCAGACCATCCTCGACGCCGCCAACGCCGTCATCTCCCGCAACGAGGGCCGCAAGCCCAAGGAGCTGTGGACCGACCGGGGCGCTGGTTCGCCCATCGTGCGTTACAACGCCGAGGACGAGGTCGACGAGGCCCAGTTCGTGGTCAACGAGCTGGCCCGCCTCCACGACGCCGAGCACCTCCGGTGGGGCGACATGGCGGTCTTCTACCGGACCAACGCCCAGTCCCGTGTGATCGAGGAGTTCCTCGTGCGGGCCGGCATCCCCTACAAGGTCATCGGCGGGACCCGCTTCTTCGACCGGCGCGAGGTCAAAGACGCTCTCGCCTACCTGAAGGCGGTCGTCAACCCGGCCGACGAGGTGAGCGTCAAGAGGGTGCTCAACACCCCCAAGCGCGGGGTGGGCGACACCTCGATCGGTCGTCTCGACGCCTTCGCCCGGGCCCACGGCATCACCTTCGCCGAAGCCCTGCGCCGCCACGACGAGGCCGGGGTGACGGGGCGGGCCGCCGCCGGCATCGACCGCTTCGTCGAGCTGATCGACGCCGTCGCCGCTCTCGAGGCGGGGCCGGCCGTGCTGCTCGAGGAGCTGCTCGAACGATCCGGGTACCTGGCCGAGCTGACCGGGCAGCGCTCGATCGAGGCCGAGGGTCGCCTCGAGAACCTGTCCGAGCTCGTGGGCATGGCCCGCCAGCATGACGACGTCGACACCTTCCTGGAGGAGGTTTCACTCGTCGCCGACGTCGACGAGCTCGACGAGGACGAGTCGGCGGTGGTGCTCATGACCCTGCACTCGGCCAAGGGCCTCGAGTTCCCTGTCGTGTGCCTCGTCGGTCTCGAAGACGGGGTCTTCCCCCACATCCGGGCCCTCGGCGAGCCCGCCGAACTCGAAGAGGAACGTCGCCTGGCGTACGTCGGCATCACCCGGGCCATGCAACGCCTGGTGCTCACCTCGGCGTGGAGCCGCACCCTGCACGGTGCCACCCAGTACAACCCCCCGAGCCGCTTCCTCGACGAGATCCCTCCTGAGCTGGTGACCGAGCAGGGTTCACCCGGCCGTCTGCGGGGCCGCCGGGAGTGGACCGGCTCGGGTGCCGACCGCCGGCGCGAGAACCGCAGCCGTGTCGTCGACGCCGCCCTGGCCGCCGGGTCCCGGGCGGCCGGGTCGAGCGAGGCGGCGCCCCCGCTGAAGGTCGGCGACGACGTGCGCCACGCCTCCTGGGGCGAGGGCGTGGTCATCGACGTCGAGGGCACCGGCGA